>JAFUWM010000089.1 GCA_017483425.1 Lachnospiraceae bacterium
GACACATGCCGAAAACGGCGGAGATCTGCTCAAGAACGTAAATATAGTAAAGAATCTTGCGGCCGGCGCTGGCTGTCACCATGAGCGCATGGACGGCAAGGGATATCCTAAAGGACTGAAAGGCGAGGATATTCCTGAAGTTGCGCGTATCATAGCGGTTGCGGATACGTTTGATGCCATGTACTCCACAAGGCCGTATAGAAAGCAGCTCGAGCTGTCAGTGGTGCTGGATGAGATCAAACGCATCAGGGGAACACAGCTTGAAGAGGATGTAGTCGACGCGCTGCTTGAGCTTGCAGGAGAGAATAAGCTTGATAAAGCAAAGGTTGATGCCGCGATAGCGGAGACGCCGGAAGATGCCAAGGCATGACAGGATATCGTTACGAATTGCAATATATAGATACTAGTGATACAATAAAGCGTTGATGTATTGATTCCTTATGTGCTCTAAAAGGAGCGGATTTTGATGGAGGAGCATTAGAATGGATAATTTCATGGACAGGCTTGTAGACAGGATGGACTGACAGGGTCGCCGGTATGACGACGATATGCCCATGGATGACAGGGATTCCAGATACTCTGCACCTAGAGGAAGAATGGAGTTTTCCGAGCCTGATGATTACGGATATGGCAGACAGCCGAGGCAGTCTGCACCCTCTGTCGGGAGAAAAGATCTCGAAGAGCTTGGGCGTGCCGTGATCTCCGCGCAAAAGAAGATATCTGACGGACAGGGAGAAACTCTTGATGCGGTACACAGAGATGTAAGCGAGGGCTTCCGTGAGCAGGGTCAGAAAATAGATACTAATTCCGATAAGGTGCTTCAGGCTATACAGGAGCTGAAGGCTGATGTAAAATCCGGTGCGCAGGCGCCGCAAAGACCCGAAAGCTCCGGTGATGATGGTTTATCAAAGGCTTACCTTGCCCAGATGCTCGAGCAGAGCGCAAATGATGTGGCGGCTAAGTCAGCGGACGCTATCCACAAAGAGGATGTAAAGCTATATAAAAATGTACAGGCGATAGTCGAAGAGAACGCGAGCAGGATCATAAAGGCTGTGACCGCAGGAGGGGCAAAGACCGCTGAGGATGTAGCCCAGACTCTGGGTTCACTTTCCCAGCTTGACAAGATAAACGCCCTTGAGACTTCACTTGCCGAGACAAAGGAAGAGCTTCTTAACCGTACATCAGGGCTTAAAGCCAAGGTAACGGTCGCTATGATCCTCGGAATAGTTAATTTCATAGGAATTGCGGTACTTGTAGCGATTGCGTTTGGTTTCTTATAAAATATGAGTTCAAAAACAGAAAAGGATCATTATATCATAAACGGCGGTAATCCCCTTTCGGGAGAGGTCGTTATAGGCGGAGCCAAAAATGCCGCGCTTGCGATCATAGCCGCATCCGTTATGACAGATGAATCCGTGACTATCGAAAACATACCCGATGTCAGGGATACGAATGTCATGATGGAGGCTATGGAGGGAATCGGCGTCAGCATTAAGAGGCTGGATCGTCATACCATAGAAGTAAATGGATCCCAAGTAGAAAACGTAAATATAGATACGGAAAACATAAGGAAGATCAGAGCTTCCTATTATCTGCTGGGCGCTCTGCTTGGTAAGTACTGCCATGCGGAGGTTCCGCTTCCCGGCGGATGCGATATAGGAAGCCGTCCGATAGACCAGCATGTAAAGGGCTTCAAGGCATTAGGCGCAAAGGTTTCAATCGAGCGCGGCATAATGAAAGCGACAGCCGAGAAGCTGAAAGCGGCACATATCTATATGGATGTCGTTACTGTCGGGGCTACCATCAATGTAATGCTCGCGTCCGTGCTGGCAGAAGGAAAGACCATCATAGAAAATGCCGCGAAAGAACCGCATGTGGTTGATGTCGCGAACTTCCTGAACAGCATGGGAGCCAATATAAAGGGCGCGGGAACTGATGTTATACGAATCAAAGGCGTTGACAGGCTTCACTCCTGTACATACAGTGTCATTCCGGATCAGATAGAAGCCGGGACTTTCATGTATGCGGCGGCTATCACCGGAGGCGACATACTTGTCAAAAATGTCATCCCCAAGCATTTGGAGTCCATATCCGCTAAGTTGGAGGAGATCGGCTGCGATGTAGAGGAGTTTGACGATGCGGTAAGGGTTGTGGCAAAAGGACAGCTTGAGCCTACGCATATAAAGACACTGCCGTATCCCGGGTATCCTACGGATATGCAGCCTCAGGCCGGAGTAGCGCTTGCCCTTGCAAACGGGGTAAGTACGATCACGGAGAGCATATTTGAAAACAGATTCAAGTATGTAGATGAACTCACCAGGATGGGCGC
>JAFUWM010000090.1 GCA_017483425.1 Lachnospiraceae bacterium
CCTGCGCAGCCCGTCAAATGAATATGAAAAGGCACTTATGCTTGATCTTGCCAAGTTTTCGCAGGTACTGCATTCCGCCTACGAAGAGATCGCGCCTCACAGGATATGTGCTTATATTTATGAGATATGCAATGATTTTAACCGCTTCTATCATGAGACAAGAATTCTTGCGGAAGAGGATGCGGTCAGGAAGGACGGCTGGATTGCGCTTCTGCTTCTGACAAGAAGAATACTTGAAACCTGTATTGATCTTCTGGGATTTACGGCGCCTGAGAAGATGTAAAATCATTGATACTCAAATAAAATTTTAAATATTCTGAAAATATTAGCACTCACCTATTGACAGTGCTAACAACGCGTGATATGCTATGGTAAGAAATTACCATAGCTTTTTAATTTGCGTGGCTCTCCATAGGTAATAGGTAATGAAAGGGGTTGATATTATGAATATACAGAAATTTACGCAAAAATCACTTGATGCGATCAATTCACTTGAGAAGATCACATACGATCACGGTAATCAGGAGATAGCACAGATCCATCTTCTGTATGCCATGCTGACTCAGGAAGACGGTATAATGCCGAAGCTGATCGAAAAGATGGAGATAAACCTTGAGCATTTTACTGATAACGTGGAATCACATATCGGTAAGCGCCCCAAGGTTTCCGGAGGCAATGCCTATATAGGTAACAAGCTGAACAAGGTGCTTGTTTCGGCGGAAGATGAAGCAAAGGCAATGAACGACTCATATGTTTCCATCGAGCATCTGTTCCTGTCCATGCTCAAATACCCTGATACGGATATCAAGGATCTGATGAATGAATACGGGATCACCAGAGAGCGTTTCCTTACGGCCCTTGCTACGGTCAGGGGAAATCATAACGTTACTACAGATAATCCCGAGGCTACATACGATACTCTCGAAAAGTACGGGCAGGATCTGGTTGAACGTGCCAGAAGCCAGAAGCTTGATCCTGTTATAGGAAGGGATTCCGAGATTAGGAATATTATCAGGATACTGTCACGTAAGACGAAGAACAATCCTGTTCTTATCGGTGAGCCCGGTGTAGGTAAAACCGCGGTAGTGGAAGGCCTGGCACAGCGTATTGTACGGGGTGATGTTCCCGAGGGTCTCAAGGACAAGACAATATTTGCACTTGATATGGGTGCTCTTGTAGCCGGCGCGAAATACCGTGGCGAATTTGAGGAAAGGCTCAAGGCCGTTCTCGAAGATGTCAAGGCAAGCGACGGCAGGATTATCCTGTTTATTGATGAACTTCATACAATCGTGGGAGCCGGCAAAACAGACGGCGCCCTTGATGCGGGAAATATGTTAAAGCCCATGCTTGCCCGTGGAGAGCTTCACTGTATAGGTGCGACAACTCTCGATGAATACAGGCAGTACATAGAAAAGGATGCAGCCCTTGAGAGAAGGTTCCAGCCGGTAATGGTAGATGAGCCCACAGTCGAAGATACCATCTCGATTTTAAGAGGTCTTAAGGACAGATATGAGGTCTACCACGGGGTGAAAATCATGGATACCGCACTCGTTGCGGCAGCCACACTTTCCGACAGATATATTTCAGACAGGTTCCTTCCCGATAAAGCTATCGATCTTGTGGATGAGGCGTGCGCACTTATCAAGACCGAACTTGATTCAATGCCGACGGAGCTTGATGAGCTTAACCGTAAGAAGATGCAGCTTGAGATAGAAGAGGCGGCACTGAAAAAAGAGACCGACCAGCTCAGTCAATCGAGGCTTGAAGCCCTCCAGAAGGAGCTTGCGGAAGTCAAGGATGAGTTCGCTCTCAAGATGACTCAATGGGAAAATGAGAAGGCATCGGTTGATAAGCTTTCAAAGCTTCGTGAGGAGATAGATGCCGTCAACAGCGAGATAGAGATCGCAAAGCGGGAAAACGACTATGAAAAAGCGGGGCAGCTTCAGTACGGAAGGCTTCCTGAACTTCGTGCAAAGCTGTCGGCGGAGGAAGAACAGGTTAAGAACAAGGACCTTTCGCTGGTACATGAGAGCGTTTCGGAAGAGGAGATATCACGTATTGTCAGCCGCTGGACCGGTATTCCTGTATCAAAGCTTACAGAAGGCGAGAGAAGCAAGATACTTAATCTTGACAGTGAGCTTCATAAGCGCGTCATCGGGCAGGATGAGGGCGTAACTAAAGTTACCGAAGCGATCATCAGATCAAAGGCCGGGATCAAGGACCCGAGCAAACCCATCGGATCCTTCCTGTTCTTAGGGCCTACAGGTGTAGGTAAAACGGAACTTGCAAAATCACTTGCCGCAAGTCTTTTCGATGATGAGAACAATATGATCAGAATAGATATGAGTGAGTATATGGAAAAGTTTTCCGTATCCCGTCTTATCGGAGCGCCTCCCGGATATGTTGGATATGAAGAGGGTGGGCA
>JAFUWM010000091.1 GCA_017483425.1 Lachnospiraceae bacterium
CGACCGAGCTCGAGGAGATTGATTCCGAGAGCAAAAGTGAAACAAGGCTCCTTATTGAAAAATTCGTTGACGACAATCCGGAAGCGGTTGCTACCCTGCTTCGCAACTGGCTGACGGAGGACTGGGGGTAATTAAGTGCCAGCACCGGCGGCGCCTGCCGAGAATGAACTTTCCGGCGTACAAAAAGCAGCTATACTGCTCATAGCCTTGGGACCCGAAAAGTCATCCAAGATCTTCAAGCATCTGAAAGATGAGGAGATCGAAGAGCTGACTTTGGAGATTGCAAATACAAGATCTGTAACGCCTCAGATAAAGGAAGAGGTCATAAGCGAGTTCTATCAGATATGTCTGGCGCAGCAGTATATCGCAGAGGGCGGTATAGGCTACGCGAAAGAGCTTTTGGAGCAGTCCTTCGGTGAGGAGAAGGCATCGGACGTGATCTCAAGACTTACCGCGTCTCTGCAGGTCAAGCCTTTTGAGTTTGTGAGAAAAACCGATGCGTCACAGCTCTTAAACTTCATACAGGACGAGCATCCACAGACGATAGCTCTGATACTTTCATATCTGAATCCCGCTCAGGCGGCACAGATAATCGGAGCCCTGCCGCCGGACAGACAGGCGGATGTCGCCAAGAGGATAGCAATTATGGATCGTACATCGCCCGATGTCATAAAAGAGGTGGAAAGAGTGCTGGAATCAAAGATTTCTTCGCTTGTAAATCAGGATTATACGATCATCGGCGGTGTGGACTCGGTAGTAGAGATCCTGAACACCGTAGACCGTGGAACAGAGAAGCACATCATGGAAACTCTGGAAGTGGACGAGCCCGAGCTTGCCGACGAGATCAGGAAAAAGATGTTCGTATTCGAGGATATCCTGCTGCTTGATGACAGAGCTATACAGAGGGTGCTGCGTGATGTTGATAATTCCGATCTGTCCATGGCGCTCAAAGGCGCCAATGAGCAGGTTCAGGCGGCTATATTCAAGAATATGTCTTCGAGACTGTCTGCCATGATAAAAGAGGATATGGAATTCATGGGTCCTGTCCGTATGAAGGACGTGGAGGAAGCGCAGCAGAAGATCGTCAATATCATAAGAAAGCTGGAGGATTCCGCGGAGATCGTCATATCGAGAGGCGGAGGAGACGAGATCATTGTCTAATATTGTTAAAGGCTACCATGCGGCTATAGATGAAGATGATAAGAAAGTCATTGATTCTAACTCCATGGTCGCCGACAGGATAAAGCTTCTAAAGACGATACTGGATAAAGAGCAGTCTCCCATGGAGGATTTCTCAGCAGACGGCTTTACTGAGGGTCTTGATGTGGAAATGGTGGATTCCATACTCATGGATCCTGACGCGGAGCCCGGTGAGGAGGGCGCCGGCAATGTCATAAAGGCGGAGGCTCCGCCCGCGCAGCCTGCCGTAGATCTTGATGCGATAAACGCCGAGGCCGAGCAGATAATCGAGGACGCGCAGGCTCAGGCTGACCAGTTGATACAGGATGCCATGGAGCAGGCGGAAGCAAGCAAGGCGCAGATATTTGAGGAGGCGAGACAGGCCGGACACGACGAGGGCTACAGTCAGGGGCTTGCCGAAGCCGATGCCATGAAAGCCGAGCTTGCGGAGAAAGAGCAGGCGCTGATTTCTGAATATGAGCAGATGGCAGCAGAGCTTGAACCTACGCTTGTCGACATGCTTTCGGATATCTACAGCCATGTCATCGGCATTGAAATGGAGGGCAAGAAAGAGATAATATTCTATCTCCTGCAGAACGCCCTGCAGAATACGGACACCACTGCAAATCTTATGGTGCATGTATCCAAGGATGATTATGAATATATTGTATCTCATAAGTCTGAGCTTTTTGACGGTATTCCGGGTGAGGATAATACGGATATAGTTCCGGACGTGACACTGGGTACCGGAGAGGCAATGATCGATACGGGTTCGGGGATTTTTGACTGCTCTGTTGGTACGGAGCTTGACGGACTAAGGAAACAGCTTAAACTGCTTTCATATCAGAGAAGCGAGGCCGGATAATGGATGTCGCTATAGATCTTTCAAAGTATGAAGCGCTAAAAACAGGCACTTATTTCAAAAAGCTCGGCAAGGTTGTAAACGTGGTCGGACTCACCATAGAATCCGAGGGACCTGACGCGAGGCTTGCGGATATCTGCTCGATACAGCCTGCCGATACCACATTGAAGCCGATATTGGCGGAGGTCGTGGGTTTTAAGGACAGGATGACGCTTCTCATGCCCTATGAGTCCACTGACGGCATAGGCTCCGGTTCGATCGTCGAGAACCTCGAGCACCCGCTTATGGTGAAATGCTCGGATGACCTTTTGGGAAGGACGCTTGACGGCATGGGAAATCCGTCTGACGGATCCGAGGTCATAGGTGATGAGTACCCCGTGGAAGCGATGCCCCCGGATCCCATGGACAGGGTAATAATCAGTGAGGTTCTTCCCCTTGGGGTAAAGGCTGTTGACGGACTGCTGACGGTCGGCAAAGGACAGCGTATAGGTATATTCGCGGGCTCCGGTGTGGGAAAATCAACGCTCATGGGTATGTTTGCGAGAAATACCAAGGCTCAGGTCAATGTGATAGCTCTTATCGGAGAGCGCGGCCGTGAGGTTAGGGAGTTCGTGGAGAGAGACTTAGGACCTGAGGGAATGGCAAGATCGGTGGTTGTAGTTGCGACCTCCGATAAACCTGCGCTTGAGAGAAATAAAGCCGCAAAGACTGCCACCGCGATAGCGGAATATTTCAGGGATCAGGGAAAGGACGTCCTTTTGATGATGGATTCCCTGACCCGTTTTTCCATGGCGCAGAGGGAGATAGGGCTTGCCTCCGGAGAGCCGCCCGTTACGAGAGGATATCCGCCGTCCATCTACGCGGAGATGCCGAAGCTTTTGGAACGTGCCGGAAACGGGGCGAAAGGCTCCATTACAGGGCTTTATACCGTGCTTGTTGACGGTGATGATTTCAACGAGCCGATAACCGATACCGCAAGGTCTATACTTGACGGACATATAGTATTGAACCGAAAGATAGCGCAGCAGAACCATTATCCCGCAATCGACGTGCTGATGAGCATTTCGAGATGCATGAGCCAGATAGCGACAAAGGAGCATAAGGCCGTTGCGGGAAAGCTTAAAAACGTTATGGCGACCTACAATGAGGCTGAGGATCTTATAAATATAGGCGCGTATAAGGCCGGCTCAAATCCAAAGATAGACTTCGCGATATCAAAGATAGATGCGGTCAATGATTATCTGATGCAGACGACGGATTCAAAGTTTGAGTTCGAGGATGAAGTAAGGATGCTTGAAGAGATGTTCGTGGAGGGATAATTGGCGAAATTCATCTACCGCATGCAGAATATATTAAATCTTGACGAGAAGCTTGAGGAGCAGGCCAAGATGGAGTATGCTGCCCAGCAGCTTGCATTAAACGAAGCCGAAGAGCAGGAGGATGCTCTGAAAAGACGCAGGGCGAGCTACGAGGAAGAGGCAAGGAGGCTCAGAGGCGATTCCTTAAACGTCAGGGATATGATTGCGAACGCCCAGGCTATAGATATAATGGGTGACCTTATAGTGGAGCAGCATAAGGTAGTACAGCAGGAGGAGACAAAGCTTGAAGTAAAAAGATCCGCCCTTGAAGAAGCCATGAAGGATCGTAAGACTCAGGAAAAGCTAAAAGAAAAAGCGTTTGATGATTTCAAGGCGGAGCTTGCAATGGAAGAGAGCAAGCAGATAGACCAGCTTACAAGCTATACATTTGGTATTAAGAGGCAGAAGCAGAACTGATGGCAGACAGCAAGAACGAAGTCGCGACAACCGAAGCGCAGTCACCGGAAGACCGTAAGGCCGAGGTCGCTAGGATAAAAGAAGAAAAGAAGCAGCTTAAGGAGCAGGCAAAAGAGCTCAAAAAGCAGCGTAAGGCTCTTGAAGCCGAGGAAGCCGACGCGGATGACGAGGGTGGAGCTTTCTCCGTAATACTCGTAACCGTGGTGATCATTTTGATCTGGCTTGCGATCCTCGCGCTTTTAGTAAAGCTTGACGTGGGAGGCTTCGGCTCAAACGTACTAGCGCCCGTACTGGGGCGGGTTCCGGTCGTAAATAAGATACTGCCGGAGGGATCTGTCCCCAAGGATCAGAGCGTTTCCGGAGATAATGTCATCGAGGGTGGCTATGACAGTCTTGATGACGCGGTAAACCGTATAAAGATGCTTGAAGCCGAGCTTGCGGAGGCAAAGCAGGAATCCGCGGATGCCGATGCAACGATAGACGAGCTTACCCAGGAGATAGCGAGACTAAAGACCTACGAGGATAATCAGGTAGAGTTTGAAAAGATTAAGGATGAGTTTGACAATGAGGTCGTATTTAACAGCAAGGCACCGGATATAGAGGAATACCGCAAGTATTACGAGGAAATTGATCCGACCAATGCCGAGATCCTGTATAAAGAGGTCGTGAAGCAGGAGCAGATATCCGATGAGATAAAGGACTACGCGAAAGCGTACTCCGAGATGAAAGCCAAGGATGCCGCCGTCATATTCAACAGCAATCCGTTAAAAAACGATCTGGAGCTTGCGGCAAAGATCTTAGGGGTCATGAATGCCGACGCGAGGGGAAGCATCCTTGCAGAGATTGGAAAGCTGGATGCGGATCTTGCCGGAAACATCACCGAGATCATGGACCCGGAGGATGAGGAATAGCTATATTTGTTCATGGTTTTGCCCGGCGCTCAAGCATGTTTTTGATTGTTGTTTTTTCTCACCTGACTGTGCAGCACTTTATAAGTGCTATTACGGCTCGAAAAAGAACTGCACAAAAACATGCTTGAGCGCCGGAACCGACATAGAATAATAACAACAAAAAAAATATAATCTCGGGGGTTCAGTCTGGGGGCGAACCGTCCGATAAATATAGAAGTAAGGTGTAGTTTCATATTGCGAAAGGAGGATACGAATTGACAACCCCTAATGTAAATATGCCGGGAATGGTACCGGTAGGGGCTCAGGAAATTACTTCAGGCAAGGCAAAGGGTGAAGGTAAAGAAGATCAAAGCTTCATGGATGTGCTGAGCATAGCGGACAGCGCAGCGAGGGTGAAGACACCGGAGCAAAAGGCAGGGATCGATACAAAAAATCAGGATCAGCAACAGGCCAGGGCTCCGAAAGAAACAAAGAAGACAGAGGGTGACAGACCCAAGGATGTCAAAAAAGATTCATCTGATGATAAGAGCAAGGACATTAAGGATACATCAAAGGCGGATAAGAAGTCCGAGACAAAAGATGTAAAGGACGTAAAAGAGGCTGATACCAAGGTTTCGGAAGCCGCTAAAGACGTAAAGGAAGCAGTAGAAGAAAAGCTTGATATCTCAGATGAAGAGCTCATACAGGTGATGGAGAACTTAGGACTTACGAATGCAGATCTCCTTGATCCAAAGGCTATGGTAGACATAGTGGCCGAGGTAAAAGATGTAACGCCTGTAGACATGGTCACGGATGATGAGCTCACAGCAATAGTCACAGACCTGCAGGGAAGCGTAAGGGAGATAACATCAGATCTTATACAGGAAATGGATTTAACTCCCGAAGAATTTAAGAACACTCTTGCCGAATTAAAAAATGAATATGAAGTAATCTCGAAGAATCCCGAGATAACAGAAGACAACACTGCAGAAGAAAGTATTAAGGATTTTAGTGAAGTCATTACAGACATAGGCGGAATCGAGACAAACGACAAAGAGCCGAAAAGCCCGATCGATACGGTAAGGACCCCAGCGGAAGCCGTAAGAGAAGATGTAAGGAACAATGTGGTTCAGCCGGATAGGACC
>JAFUWM010000092.1 GCA_017483425.1 Lachnospiraceae bacterium
AAAGGATATCTTGTGGACTATCTCAGTGAAAAAAAGGTTCGTGAGGACATAGCCCGGGCAGAAAGAGAGGCGGATATTACGATAGTCTGTCCCCACTGGGGAACTGAGTACAGTCTTTCAGTATCGTCGGAGCAAAGAAAATGAACGGAGATTTTTTCGGAATGCGGTGCGGATATTGTCATTGGTACTCATCCCCATGTCATAGAGCCGATGGAGAAAATAGAGGATGACAAGGGGCATGAAATGCCTGTATATTATTCGTTAGGGAACTTTGTTAACGCAACCTCGGGCAGTGGGAAAGGCGTAATGAACCGCATGGTGGGCGGTATGGCCGAGATCACGATAGAGCCTGTAAAAAAGGGCAATGGCTATAATATAGACGCAGAGATAAAGCCTGTCATCTGTCATCTTACTGAGGATGAGGCCACTGCATATTTCCTTGAGGACTATACAGAGGAGCTTGCCGGAGACAATATAATACGCAGGCAGGATCCGGACTTTTCTCTTAAAAACTGCAGGGAGCTTGTCCGTCGGGTATGGGGCAATGTATGAAGGAGGGTAAGGTGAGTAAGCATTTTAAGGAGTTTGTAAGTATATTACTGTGCGCAGCTTTTGTCATGCTGTCCGTATCCTGCGGGAGTACCGGGGCAGGAGCGGATACAGCTGGGAGCGGGGCAGAGACAGGACAGGAAGCTTCAGAGGAGTCCTCTGATGAGGAATCTTCCGCGGAAGAGGCCACCGGCCCGGTTTCTCTTTTCGGGGCGTATCAGGGGGAGGCTTCAAATAACGATGCCGATTTGACAAAATCAATGTTTGTAAGGCCCACGCTCATAGACGTTTCGCTTTTTACGCCCACAGCAAATACGGTAAAGGCTTCCGTACCCGTATATAAAGCCGACAGTGATTTTGGCAATGTGATAAATTATGACAGGATGTATCTTTCTGATGAGGGACAGAAGCTCCTTTTAAGTGACGGCTTTTTTGTGTCAGAGGGCGGAAGCGGGGAATTCTTTGAGATCTATGAGAATAACCGGTACCTTTTGACACCGAGCTTCATCACGGTTGATTCTCTTATGCACAGCTATCATCTGTACTTTATGTATCTGCTAAAAAAGACAGAGAAAGTGAAACTGAATGACGAGCTTATCTCACTGACCGATAAAATGCTCACGCTTACTGAGAAACAGCGTGAGGAGATGGGGAACCCTTCAGATGAGTGGGAGAAGGCATCCGACAGGAATATCGCATTTTTTTCGGTCGCGAAAGCCCTGCTTGATGAATCATATGACCCAGCCGGGGATAGAGCGATAGACAGTGAGACTCTTGAGATAATAGAAAGCGAACTCAGCCTTATAGATGAAGCCTCAGGAATAAGCACTTCGCCGCTTGCGGGTGGTGGAGAAGAGTATGAAGACTACAGCCAGTATAAGCCCAGAGGATATTACGATACGGATGAAAAGCTTCAGCGGTATTTCAAGGCGATGATGTGGTATGGCAGGAGAAATTTTGCAAGGAGAAATGAATCGCTCGACAGGAGCGCAATGCTTATGACCGCGGCAATGGACAAGGAAGCATATGATTTATGGTCTGAGATATATGCGGTGACATCTTTTTTTGCAGGCGCAAGTGATGATAACGGTGTCTGCGAGTATGCGCCGCTTATAGAGGAGGCTTACGGCTGGAGTACATATGAGCTTACCGGAGACATGCTCATGGATGACGCGGCATGGAGTAAGTTCCATGAACTGACGGCAGAGCTTGAAGCACCCGCTATAAATTCCGTTCCCATGGAGGATGACGGAGGCGCTACAGATAAGGCCGAGGAGAATATGGGCTTCAGATTCATGGGGCAGAGGTTTTCAATTGATGCATCGATTTTCCAGAAACTCATATACAGCTCTGTGGGTGAAAATAAGAACGGCGGATACCGTATGCTGCCGGATGCGCTGGATATACCTGCGGCGCTCGGAAGCAAAACGGCAGAGAATATACTAAGAGACGACATAAAGGCAATGGACTATGACGGCTATGAGGGTAATCTGAAAAAGCTTCAGCAGGATATAGCCGGGGCATCGGAGGAAACATGGTATACATCGCTTTATTCCGAGTGGCTTAATACTCTGAGACCCCTGCTTGATGAAAAGGGAGAGGGGTATCCTGTCTTCATGCAAAATGACAACTGGAAAAAGAAATCCCTTGAAGGCTTTCTCGGAAGCTATACGGAGCTAAAGCATGATACCGTCCTGTACAGCAAGCAGGTCATAGCAGAGATGGGGGGAGGCTACGAAGAAGAGCCTGATTTCAGGGGTTATGTGGAGCCGGAGCCTGTTATATATTCAAGATTTTCCGAGATGGCCGACGGAACCGCTGCGGGTCTTAAGAAATACGGGCTTCTCGATAGTGAAACAGAGGATGATCTGGTGAAACTTAAGGATATAGCGGACAGGTTGTATGAGATATCTAAAAAGGAGCTGCAGGATGAATCCCTTACTGATGATGAGCATGAATTTATCAAGATATACGGCGGTGAGATAGAGCATTTCTGGAATGAAGCGTATAAGGACGAGGCAGAGGAGGCATACATGGACAGCCGTATGTTCCCTCCGCCGGTGGTAGTCGATGTGGCGACCGATCCAAACGGCAGTGTGCTTGAACTTGCGACGGGAGATCCGGCGACCATATATGTCGTGGTGCCCGTGGACGGGATACTCAGGATAGCGAGGGGAAGTGTTTTCAGCTTTTATCAGTTTGAGCAGCCCATCAGCGACAGGATGACGGATCATGAATGGCGGATAAAGCTTGGCATAGACCCCGATGATAACGGGGAGTTCAACTGGGAGCGGGACGAGCTGCCGGATAAGCCTGAATGGACAGAAAGCTATCGCGCAGGATACTGATATTCATATCGGCTTCTTCTTGTATCTCCGCTGTATTAATTACCATACTAATATTATATTTTCGCGGAGCGTTTCTTCCGGGGTGGATAGAATGGGACAGGGATAGCAGGGAGGCGGTTGCTGAAGAGCTGGAGGATCTACTTGACAGCTCGTGGCTCATACAGGATGCGTTAAGCTTTGATATTGACGGCGACGGATCTGATGACCGGATTCTTCTCGTATGGAAAAGGGGAAGCTACGGTAAGCATATGCCTACATGGGTCAGGCGTAATGATACGGGATTTTCACAGCATATTTTCATTTATTCGCATATAGATAACGTATGGCAGCCTGTTTGGATGAGTTCAGGGCTTGGCATGCAGGTAAAGACATTTTCGGAGGGCGGAGAGATATCGGGCACAGGCAGGAGGAGTCTTGATATCACCGAAAGTGACGGTTCGGTGAGCCGCTGGGGGTGGCTTACATGGGGGTTAACAAAAGTGGAGTGACTTTTCAGGTCACTCCATTTCTTTCATTTCGTAATTAATATTGACTGAACCGCTCTCGGGGCAGTTTTTCCAATTATTCAAAATGCGGTCGATGACGAGCTGGGCATTCGGAGGAGTGGTCTTAAGCAGGATCAGCAGAAACTGATTTTTACTGCTCTGTGTTATGATGTCGCTTTGTCTTAAGGATGAGCGCATCCTGTCAAGGAACGTCTCAGTTATATCGGCGGAAGGCATTTCATCTGTATCACTGCCCTTTAATGAAAAAAGAACTATATGGATCTTTTTCTGATAGTTTGCATTGACACGGGTAAGAAACTGGAACATAAGCCTGAACTGCTCCATGGAAAGTGTCATCGCACCCTTTGCAGGCGATCTCTCCGATAATATCTGTATGGCGCTTCCAAGATCCGTAGCGTCAGAGGCAATATCGGTATCGGAGTCGCCGCTTTCCTTGTAGATCGAGTAGCCGTGCTTGCCGTTCTGCTTGACGGCATACAGAGCCTTGTCAGCCTTTTTGAAAAGCGTCAGAAAATCAGAGCCGTCCTGCGGGGCAAGCGCGCATCCTATGGAGGCTCCAAGTGGGATTGACATATCCTCGCCCATGAATTCCCTTGCGGAAGCGACTATGTTTTCATTTATATAGCGTGTTTTTTCAGCTATAACGGCCTCATCCGTCACATTCTGGCAGAATACTATGAATTCGTCACCGCCCATGCGCCCTGCGATATCTGAGCTTCTTATCGCGGAGCAGATTATCTCCGCGAAACGGATAAGGATCTTGTCCCCCATATCGTGGCCGTATATGTCGTTTACGGGCTTGAAGCTGTCAAGATCTATCATCATGAGAGCACCCTTTGACTGACGGCAGATCTCATCTATCTCGGTCTGTACGGAGGTTTTGTTCAAAAGCCCCGTCATTGGATCAGTTTCTGCAGCTTTTTTTAGCCCCTGGATCTGATCCATAGTCTGAAGTATATTTGCAACCCTTCTCAGCAGTACATCCGCGCGGAAAGGCTTGCGGATGAAATCAAGAGCGCCTATCTCGAAGCCCTTGCTTTCTATCTCTTCGTCCATATCGGCTGTCATGAACATGAACGGGATCTGGTGTCCTGACTGCTTCTGCAGAGTCTGCTGCAGATCAAAGCCGCTCATGCCGGGCATCCTCAGATCAGAAAGGATCATATCGGGCTCTTCCTTGAAATACATACGGATCGCATCCTCGCCCGAAGACGCGCATACGACCGTATATGCCGTGGAGAGGATATGCTCTGTCATGGCAAGGGATATGTGTTCATCATCAACTATCATTATTTTGCTTTTTGGCATTATTTATCTCCTAAGCTCGAGAATCTCGCTAAGTTTCACATCACCCAGAGAGCCGCACTCCTGTCAAGTTGACTCCTAGAATAATCTAGGTGGGTCACGGACGTCTTCTTTCCTGTCTTCCACTCTGTGCATAACACTGCGGGCAAGCCCGCAAGGCGGCCTGACATTTATCGAAGCCGATGCTCTAGTCCCGTTTAAAGTATCTGTAGGTTCAAATAAACAGGAGCTCTCGCACTCCCCAGGTATAATATAAAGAACTTGCGTCTAAGCTATATTATGATATAACAAAAATAGCCCTTTGGCTGTTTTTGAGCGCCTGCTATGGCAGAACGAGAATCTTGTGCGCCTGCCCTTGTATATGATATAATATCCAAAGGTTTTCATCAAGTAATGCTGGAAAAAGGGGAAAAGACAATGAAGCATATCAAGACACTTAATACAAGAGACTACAAAAAGTCAACGGTTAACGGCGGATGCGGCGAGTGCCAGACCTCATGCCAGTCTGCATGCAAGACGAGCTGCACAGTAGGAAACCAGTCCTGCGAGAATAAAAACAAGTAAATCCGCTAAGCAGGGAAGTAAGGGCGGCGGCATTTTTGCTGCCGCCTGATTTATGCCTGTATATACCTCGGGTGTATATATCAGGCGTATGATCTCGATCACAGGAATAAAACAATGGTTCACGCATATAAAAGCAACGGATATAACATTGTCTTAGATGTTAATTCGGGTGCGGTGCATATAGCAGATGATATAGTTTATGACCTCATCCCTCTGATGGAGCAGGATATAAATGCTTCTGATGAGGTTCTTTTTGAGCGTCTGAACGAAAAATACAGCATTGAGGATATACATGAGGCGGCAGAGGAAATAAGGGAGCTTGCCGGGGATGGGGCACTCTATACTCCTGACAGCTTTGAAACCTATGTAGACAGCTTTACAAAGGGTAAGCTTGACCATCCGGTAGTAAAGGCGCTGTGTCTGCATATAGCTCATGACTGTAACCTAAGATGCAGATACTGTTTTGCGGAAGAGGGAGAGTATCACGGAAGAAGAGGTCTGATGTCATATGAGACGGGCTGCAGAGCGCTGGATTTTCTTATTGAGAATTCCGCGGGCAGGAAGAATCTCGAAGTTGATTTCTTTGGCGGCGAGCCGACCTTGAACTTTGAGGTTGTAAAAAAGCTTGTGGAGTATGGCAGGCAAAGGGAAAAGGAGACAGGAAAGAATTTCAGATTTACCCTTACCACAAACGGGATGCTCTTGAATGACGAGGTACTTGATTTTGCAAACAGGGAAATGCATAATCTGGTGCTTTCGATAGACGGCAGAAAGGAAGTAAATGACAGAATGAGGCCTACTGCCGGCGGCAAGGGCTCATACGATGTGATCCTGCCTAAGTTTCAGAAAGCGGCTGAATCAAGGGGACAGACAAACTACTATGTAAGGGGAACCTACACGCACTATAATACGGATTTTGCAAAAGATGTCCTGCATCTGCATGATATGGGCTTCGAGCAGATATCTGTAGAGCCTGTTGTCTGTGATCCGTCAGAGCCGTATGCCCTGCGGGATGAGGATATACCCGTTCTCATGGAGCAGTATGATATCCTTGCGAGGGAAATAATAAAAAGAAGAAAAGAAGGCAGATTTATCAATTTCTTTCACTTCATGATAGATCTTGAGGGCGGGCCGTGTGTTGCAAAGAGACTTTCCGGCTGCGGCGCCGGGGTAGAGTATCTTGCGGTCACGCCATGGGGCGACCTTTATCCCTGCCATCAATTTGTCGGTGAGGAGAAATTTCTTTTGGGAAATGTATATGACGGAGTCACGAAGAAAGAAATACCCCGTGAATTCGGTTCTGCCAATGTATATACAAAACCGGAATGCAAAGAGTGCTTTGCGAAGTTTTACTGCTCGGGAGGCTGCATGGCAAACTCGTATCATGCGACAGGAAATATAAATGGAAATTATGCCATTGGATGCAAACTTCAAAGAAAACGTATCGAATGTGCGATAATGATAAAAGCAGCACTTGCAGAAAATGGCAGTTAGGGGATACAATATAGCTTTGGGTTCTATTCTATAAGTATATATTTAAGAGGAGAAAGAAATGAAAAAGAGGAACGCGATCATAGTACTCATACTGATGCTTGCGGTAATAATCGGTTTAGGGTATGTGGACTATGGCATCATCAGGGACACGGTAAATACTCCGGGACAGGGCGAGTCGATAAAGCTCGGGCTTGATCTCGCAGGAGGAGTATCTATTACATATCAGGCAGTTGGAGAAGAGGATCCTTCTTCACAGGATATGGCGGATACCATATATAAACTCCAGCAGAGGGTGACCGGATACTCGACAGAGGCACAGGTTTATCAGGAGGGTTCCAAGCGTATCAATATCGAGATACCCGGAGTCTCCGATGCAAATAAGATCCTGGAAGAGCTCGGTAAGCCCGGTTCACTATATTTCATCAAGCAGACTGGATCGGACGGAAACCCGAACTATGAGTTTAACGGAGTCACATATGCGCTTACAAAGAGCTTTGATGAGCTGGAAGCAGATGGCTCCATAGTCTGCGACGGAACAAATGTTATATCGGCGGAGCCTGCTACACGTACAGACACTACTACGAGGCAGTATGTCGTTAATCTTACATTTGATGATGCGGGAACCGCGGCATTCGGACAGGCAACGACCGAAGCATATAATAACGGTGAAACGATAGGTATCTACTATGACGACGCGTTTGTTTCGGTTCCGAGAGTAAACGAGCCCATAACCGGCGGACAGTGCGAGATCTCTGGACAGGAATCCTATGAGGAGGCTGAGAGGCTTGCTTCTACGATAAGGATCGGCGGACTTAATGTTGAACTTGAAGAGCTTTCATCATCGGTGGTAGGAGCCCAGCTTGGCTCGCAGGCGATAAGGACTTCATTTCTTGCGGCAGGCATCGGCATCATCCTTATCGTGATCTTCATGATCACTGTATACTGGATACCGGGTCTTGCTTCTGCATTTGGACTGATCATTTATACTGAGATAGTTATAGGTCTTATCAAGGCATTTGAAATAACCCTTACCCTTCCGGGTATAGCAGGTATAATCCTCTCAATCGGTATGGCGGTTGACGCGAACGTTATCATATTTGCCCGTATCAGGGAGGAGATAGCAAAGGATGTTTCGGTCGCGACAGCGATGAAGACGGGCTACAGCAAGGCGCTTTCCGCTATCATTGACGGTAACGTGACTACTCTTATAGCCGCGGCGATACTGGGTATAAGGGGAACCGGTACGGTTCAGGGCTTCGCGGTAACGCTCGCTCTTGGTATCGTGGTTTCAATGTTTACGGCGCTTGTCATCACAAGGCTCATAATGAACGGCTTCTACGGAGTTGGTCTGAATAAGGAAAAATTCTATGGCCGCGCGAAAGAGAGAAATGTACTCGATATAGTAAAGAGAAAGTGGGTATTTGTTACTATCTCAGCGATCCTTGTACTCTCCGCACCGGTACTCATGCTTGTAAATAACAGCACGATAGGACATCCTCTTAATTTCTCCCTTGAGTTCCTTGGCGGTACTTCCACTACGGTGGATATAGGAGAAGATATGACACTCGACAGACTTGAGAGCGAGGTCAAGCCTCTTGTGGCTGATATAACAAAGGATAATGCGATAAATATTTCAAATGTCGAGGGCAGCAAGGTCAATATCAGGACGAGGGAGCTTAGCCTTGACGAGAGAGAAGCGCTTACATCGGTGCTTCAGGATACGTATGATATTGCAACCGAGGATATCGAGATGGAGAATATCTCAGCAACGATATCAAACGAGATGCAGGCGGACGCGGTATGGGCATCTGTCATAGCGCTCATTTGCATGCTGCTGTACATCTGGGTGAGGTTCAGAGACGTGAGATTCGGCGCGGCATCTGTTATTGCGCTGCTGCATGACGCGCTTGTAATAGTTG
>JAFUWM010000093.1 GCA_017483425.1 Lachnospiraceae bacterium
AGTCCTATATCAGATACCGCAGACCAAGGCAGCTTTCTGATTCACATAGGGCGGCAGCTAAGGAAAGGATCAGCATCATAAACAGTAAAAAGTGCCATACTGACGGCACGGAAAGGACAGACATATGAACACTTTTCAGGACAGTAAGGAGTCAATACTCATAAAAAAGAAAGAGGCGGAGCTCAGGGAGGTAAAGCGAAAGGAAAACGAACGCAGAAGAGAATTTGAGACAGAGATGAAGTGTATCATCGGAGGCACCTTCCATAAGTATTTCAACGATGCATACCTGTTTGATAAATACGAATGGGACAGAATCATAGGGGAATTGGTCAAAACCGATACCTTCACGAATGTCGTAAGGGCAATATACAGCGAGAACATGACCCCGAATTCAGGTAAAGCGGTTTTTCAGAAAAATAATCCGGCATCCGTTAAGACCCCTGCTAAAGTAAAGCCAGTCAGAGCGTCAGGTGAGGCTTTGGAAACCAATGGATACACAGAGGAATATAGTGGAGAATCCGGCTCCGATGTGGTTAGTGACAGAGACGCTATCTACAGTCCTTACAAGGACTAACATTGTTCACCGAGCTTGCTCGGTGCGCACAGATACCATTCGCAAGCGAATGGTATCTGTGCGCCCTGCGGGGCTTTCAGTCCGCATAGCGGACAGCAGGGGGAATCTTCCATTCCCCCTACGGAGCCTTCGGCTCCTACCCCTATGGAGTGCTTTGCGTTCATCAGCATCCTAAAAAACAGGATGCTGATGCCCACAAAGCCCATGCTCCCCATCCAAAAGATATGAAGGAGGTCCAAACAATGGCAGCAAAAACAGTCAGCACCCGCATGAGCATCATAGGAAGGGGAGCAAACTGCCGCGGAGGTAAGTCGGCGGTGGAGAAATCGGCATACATCAGCAGGACCACGCAGTACAGCGAGTATTATGCGGAGACGTATTATCCGAAGTACACGGAGGATCTTGTGCATACGGATATCCTGCTGCCCGACAACGCACCCGAGAGATACCTTGACAGATCCGTGCTGTGGAACAGCGTGGAGGCGGTGGAGAAGCATTCAAAGGCGCAGCTTGCGAGACTGTACAAGGTATCCCTGCCTAATGCATGGCCCCGCGATATGGCGGTATTCTTCATGCAGGAGTATGTAAAGAGAAATTTTGTCTCAAAGGGAATGTGCGCGGAGTATGCCATACATGACAGCGTTAACCCAAAAGGCGAACACAATCTGCACTGCCACATCATGCTCACAATGCGACCCTTGCTTGAAAACGGTGAATGGGGAGACAAGCAGAGAAAATATATAAATATGACGAACACGGTAACAAGATCAGGAAGAAGAACGGAAGATATGACTGCACCACGGTCAAGACCACGGACTGGGATAGTAAGGATAACGCCCGGAAATGGCGTAAGGATCTAGTGGAGTCCATAAATGAAATGAATAAGCGTCTCGGAAATGATGAGATATGGGAATGGAGGTCATTCAAGGAGCTCGGATCAGACCTTAAGCCGACCATACATCTCGGAGAGCAGGCATCCGCCCTTGAACGAAAGGGGATACGCACAGAAAAGGGAGATTATAATCGTGACGTTCAGGTACTCAATGCCCTCAATAAACAGTTGAAGGAGATTGAAGAATATGAGTCTGAAAACGCGGGGCATATAGTCGGAGCTATATCTGATAATGATCATAGCCAACATGACGAGAATACCAGAGAATATCAAGATAATATAGATTCCAAATATGATACTAATATTATAACAAATATAAATGTGTCCGATTATAAGGCTCCTATGTCTGATTTTGATATTGACAGGATTGTTACAACTCCAATGTCCCCCTTCATCCAGAACAGGCAGATAACAGCATCCTCTACCGTATCTGATACGACAGAAAAGAGGTTAAGTGTAAAAGAAAAGGTAAATGTTGTTATCAACGAAGTCCTTGATATTATTCACAAGGCAATGCGCTCATGGGGCAAGATGCTTGTCCCTATGACCGGAGCTAAATATGTTGCTCTGATAAAAGGAAATAAAAAGCTGTCGGATGTTGTACATGCAGAGAGTTTTGTAACTGATAATGATATCCAGTCATTTGCGTATCTCAAGAGGTACTATGATTCTCATTCTGAATCGGCAAAGAAACTGACAAGCCGCATTAAGAAACTCACAGACCGAAAGTCATATCTCAGGAAGCTGTCAACGGCTTATTCAGAGTATGCCCCTCTCAGGGATCTGATGAAGGAACGGGACAGGCTATCGGTGATCGCGCGGGTTGGTTTCGATAAAAAGCATCGTGAGGAGATAGACAGATGTCCGAAAGCAAAAGATTGGCTTGATTCTCTTAGGACTGCCGGTACAAAGATCACTCCCAAGGCATGGGAAAAGGAGATAAAGGATATCAGCGCAGAACTGTCTTCATTAAAGGCAGAATATACCGTAGAAGTCGCAGGTCTTGCCACAGTTGAGGTGATAGAGTTCACCCAACAGGAATTGCAGCGTGAGACACAGATTGGGAGAGATCAGGCTTATATAAACGGGATTCTAAATCAAGGCGAAAAAGGCTCCCATTCCTCATTCTCGGGAAAGCTTGAACAGTATGCGCTTATGGCGGACAAAAGGAATTCCGGTCGGATAAAAACAAATGATCTCGATCTTAAGAGAGCAGCCAGAAGAGAAAAGTAATTGTTTTACGTGTCATTATACCGGATTTGCAGAGTTGAAAGGAGGTATTTCATGAGCAAAAACTTAATATCACAAAATGAAATATCTTCTTTCATGCCTGCCTTGGGAAATGATATAATCTATCTTGACGGTGAGGAAACCTCTAAGATAGAGCGGATGATAAAAGAAAAATATGTGGAAGCTCATCATAGCAGGGATATTTCATTCCTCGAGAATAAAAACTACTGGCGTACCTACACCGGTACCCCAAGAAAGGAAGTGACAAGGCGGAACAGAGAGGATCTGATCGACTACCTGTATAAATACTATAAAGCACGGGAAAATGAGACATCTTCACTTCAGGAGGTGTTTAACCGCTCTCAGGGGTATCGCCTGAACATCCTTAACCGCTCAGAAAACACGGTCGAGCGCGACAGGCAGGTGTTTGAGCGTTTCTACGACAAAAACTTCCGTATGAAGCCAATAGGGTGGTTTAACGACGAATATATATCAAGATATATAAACAAACGCTCAAAAGAGCTGAATCCCAAGGAAAGGGCTTTGAAAGACAGCCTGCTGATATTAAACCGCATTTTTGAATATGCGCTTAAGCAGGAAAAGATAATCAGCTACAATCCCGTGCAGTGCGTTGACATCCGTAATTATTACAAGAATTGTGACAGCACGGTTAAAAGCTCCGATAAGAAGATATTCACGATTGAGGAGATAGAAGCAATCAAAGCCCGTATAAAGGCGGAAATGTCAGAAAAGCAGTATGACATCATAGGTTATGCCATGCTGTTCTCAATAGAAACCGGTGTCCGGGTTGCGGAGATCCCGCCCTTAAGATGGTCTGATATAACCGACAAGGGTATACACATACATGCTCAGCAGCGCATGACACGCATAAAGGGCAAGGGACGGACGTTCTCCGAGCTTTCATACACCAAGAACGAACGTCTTCATCCAAAAGGCGGCAGATTCTTTCCGATAACAGACGCTATACAGGACATTCTGGATAATGTCAGAGAGATGCAGGCTGCTTTGGGGATATCCTCAGATTTCAT
>JAFUWM010000094.1 GCA_017483425.1 Lachnospiraceae bacterium
ATCACCTTTATCTGTATGGAAAAAGCTGACGGACGCGATAAACGATGTCGTCGACAGTATCACCCTGCAGGATCTTGTAGATGAGGAGAATGCCCGCTCAGGAGGAGATTATATCATCTGAAGCCGGACTGTTGTTACCATCTTCCAGCATAGATACGATGGCTCCAAGCCCGGAGCCCAGCATTATCGCAAGATCGGATATATTGCCGTAATACTTCTTTCCCATTGGAATATAATCAACGACATAGCCTCTGATCAGCCTGTCTGCTGAATTTGACAAAGCTCCTCCGAGGATCATTGCCATAGGAAGCTTCATCCTTTCCGGTGCAAAAGCCATGGAAACCGCAAGCATTCCCGTAAGCGCGGCACTTACACAGGCTACCGCCTTAGGGTACTTATCCATCTTGTTGCATGCAAAGCCGTAATTCTTCACGGGAGGTTTAGCAATAAAGCCCTTGACGGCAGAATCTGTAAGCGCTATAGTCCCCGCGAGAATATAGGCATCCCTGCTACGCATGGAAGCTGTCACCTGATAAGGTAGGTGCGGGCGTTATCTATGCCGGGAACTATAAATTCCCTCATCTTTATCTCCGGTCCGCCCTTGCCTTCTATGTAATCCTTCGTGATCACAACCTCGCCGATATTGTCATCCTTCGGGACCTCAAACATGATATCAAGCATATATTCCTCAATAACAGCGCGCAGACCTCTTGCCCCCGTCTCCTTTTCAAGTGCCTTCTTTGCTATCTCAAGCAGCGCGTCATCCTCAAATGTGAGCTTGACCTCATCCATCTCAAGCAGAGATTTATACTGCCTTATTATAGCGTTCTTAGGCTCTTTAAGTATCTTTACGAGAGCTTCCTCGGTAAGACCCTCAAGCGCGCAGATTATGGGCATACGTCCTACAAACTCGGGTATCATCCCGAACTTCTTTATATCCTCTACCGTCACCTTGGACAATATGCTTTTTTCCTTATCCCACTTGTCCTTAAGCTCAGCGTCGAAGCCTATGGAGGTTTCTTTCCTGAGCCTTTGCTTTATCACGTCATCCAGGTCGGGGAAGGCTCCTCCGCAGATAAACAGGATATTCTTTGTATTGACCTTTGCCATTGGAACCATGGCGTTCTTGCTTCCGGCTCCCACGGGAACCTCGACCTCCGAACCCTCCAGAAGCTTGAGCATTCCCTGCTGTACGCTCTCTCCCGACACATCCCTTGTCGTCGCGTTCTTCTTTCTCGCAAGCTTGTCGATCTCGTCGATAAATATAATGCCGCACTCTGCTTTCTCGACATCATTGTCAGATGCCGTGAGAAGCTTGGAAACAACGGATTCTATATCATCACCTATATAGCCCGCTTCCGTCAGGGAGGTCGCATCTGCTATCGCAAGAGGAACATTGAGAAGTCTTGCCAGTGTCTGCACCAGATAGGTCTTGCCGCAGCCGGTGGGGCCTATCATAAGTATATTGGATTTCCCTATCTCGGTTTCGTTGGTATCCGTTAGATCAGCATGTACTCTCTTATAATGGTTATATACAGCTACGGAAATTACCTTCTTTGCTTCATCCTGTCCGATAACATACTCATCCAACATTTCTTTCAGCTTATGCGGCTTTGGTATATTATTCAGATCAAACTGCTTTTTAAGCGCCTCGGGATCGGATTTCACCTGCTTCTGTCTCGGACCGAAGCCCATATCTCCCCAGTTAAGAAACTGTATATTGGGTATTCCGAAAGGACCTATCTGCTGGTTACCTTCCTTTTTTGCCTCATCCTGATCCGGATTTTCCTTATCGCGTCCGGCATCCTCGCCCGTCCGCTCGTCTATATTTGATCCGTCAGGCATCCCGCCCTGCACTTTCGGCTTTGCCGGAACCTCTTCCTTTGTAACCGTGAACTGCATACCGGGTATGCCTCCGCCAAGCATATCCCCTACTCCCAGACTGCTCATCTGGTCGAGGGACCGTCTCATGCAGTCCGAGCACATATTTATACCTCCCGGAAGATGAAACATATCTCCCGCGATACTGCTGCCCCTTCTGCACATCGAGCAGAATTCTTCGGTTCTCCCTGTATTGTTGTTATTATTGTCCTCTGCCATTTTGATTATAAACTCCTGAATATTTACCTTTGCATTTCTGTAACCGTTATCTTACTACATCATCGCCATATTATCAAAACCTGGTATTCTTTTTTAATACAGCAAGTGCTGCGTAATGAAGCACTTCAAACTGATCCGGGGCTATCCGGTCAAGTAATTGCCTGTGCTCAATATCCCATTTTTCAAGTTCTTCAGCATTAAGTGAAGCTCCAACGCCCCGGCATGCCCTCATCCTGCCGTGCCATGTTTCTTTCGTAAAAGGGATCTTCAGATCGTATTCCTCATGATCCTCCATTGCGAAATAGTCATAAGCGATATCAGGGATAAGTATCGGATGTCTTGTTTCTCCTGCGCCTGACCAGTCAGGACTGTATCTTATGACAAGATCCTCGCTTTTTCCGGCTATTACATCCTCATATGGAAGCCATGCCATATATAGGATCAGCAGTTTTCCATCATTCTTCAGGAGTTTTGCCAGCTTCGGCATTACTTTTTCATGGTCAAAATACCAGAAGCACTGACAAGCCGTTATCACATCAAAGGACTCGTCCGGGAAATCAATATCCTCCGTGGAAACCGCACGGAAATCTATTTTCATATTTCCCTCTTCAGAAAGCTTCTCAGCCTGCTTAATCTGCTCCGGAGAAATATCCGTTCCGACCCAATCAGCGCCATACCGGTACATGTTTCTCGGAAGTACTCCCGTACCGGTTCCAAGATCAAGAACCTTCTGCCCGCTTATGCAGAGATTTCTGTCCACGATCTTCTTATAAAACTCCTCCGGATAGATGTCCCTGTACTTCGCATATTCCTCGGAGGTTCTGCCCCAGTCGAATGCTTTGCCTCCATCTATTCTTTCATCAGTTATTTCCATGCCACACCCCTATGTTTAAGCCCTTATAGTGTTTTTAGCAGTTTTTACGTCTTCCAGCAAGTCCCTTGCGGACATGAGCCTTGAGCCCTCGCCCCTGATTATGAGCTGCACCATACCGTCCGATGTGGCTACCGTTATATCGAGATCCTTTGCATTTTGTATCGTGAATCTTGCTATAAACTGGTCAGCAGTCTCCGCCTCTTTTGTATAGACTATATGGACACCCAGATAGTCCATTTTTTCAGTCACATGTCCCTTTGCTTTATAGGCGTCAAATACAACTATTATCTCTGTATCTCGCAGCACCCTGTATTCAGACATTATATCCAGCAGCTTATATTTTGCGCTGTCCATACCAATCGAGCCATCCGACAGATACATTTTGAGCTCATCCCATGCGTGGATGATATTATACCCGTCCACCAGCAGATATTTTGGTCTGATACCGGCATTTGCTGATACTCTTTTTCTCGTGTCGGATGACGCAGACGTATTTCTGTGATAATAGTTCCATTTTGAAGACTTGCTCTGGACACCCGCGTTTGAATGAGTAGCCTTCCTTAGGATCTCATCAATCTCGTCAGTGCCTATTGCTTCAAGCTTTTCTGATAAACTCCCGATCCTTCTCGCTTTCTTCGCTTCTCTTGCAAGCCTTTCCTCCTCCGGCTGGACATCTGACTTTAGGAATTCTGCTTCCCTTTTAGGTACATGCATCATTTCCTCACATTCATCCCACGGAACATAACGCCCCGCTCCATGTTCCACGAAGATACTTCCCGATACATTATCAGGATCTTTTTCCGGATCATAACCACTTTTTTCTACTATATGGTCTGTCTCTGATGCGTCACAAGGCTTATAGCCATGAAAGCTTATGCTTATCCTTCCCTGACCGGATGTATACTTTGTAAGCTCACTCTGATAATTTACGAGTTCCTTTGCAGGCGCTGCTCCCTTAAGCAGCGCTCCGGTTTCATCCTGTCTCTCGATAGAGGACGAACCGTTCATAAGGCTTATATCGTTTATGGCCTTGCCGAGATTTTCCGCCGGGAGAAATATACTGAATTCATAGTAAGGTTCCAGCAGGACGGATCCCGTTTTCATCAGACCCTGCCGTACAGCCCGTCTTACGGCTTCCCTGAAATCCTGACTGTCAGTATGCTTGATATGGGCTCTGCCTCCTGTAATCGTGAATCTGATGTCGGTAAGCTCAGCTCCTGTAAGCACGCCTGTCGGAAGATTCTTTATCAGAGCGGACATGACGGTTTTCTGCCAGTTGATGCCAAGCTCATTAACGCTTATGGCACTTCCCACTTCAATGCCGCTTCCCTGTGGCAGAGGTTCCATCAGAAGCTGAACCTCGGCATAGTGTCTCAACGGCTCGAAATGCCCGTACCCTATGACCGGCTCCGTGATGGTCTCCTTATAAATGATCTCTCCGTTATCAAACGTGACTTTTATACCGAATCTTTCTTCTATCGTAAGGGCAAGTATCTCAAGCTGAAAATCACCCATCACTGAGATATTGATCTCATCCCCGTTTTTTCCTGTATCCAGATTTAGCAGCGGGTCTTCCGAAGCAAGCTCCTTTATTTTAGGAATAAAAGTCCTTAAAGGCACGTCATCTTGCAAGATCATCTTGTATCTTAACACCGGACGGTTGATCATGTCAGTATCATCGGATTCCATGCCGATACCCATACCCGTGAATGTCCCCTCAACTCCGACAAAGGTCACGACATCACCCGCTCCTGCACTCTGCAGCGTCTCATATCTGCCGCCGTTGTACATCCTTATCTGCGTTATCTTTTCATCACCAAGTCTCTCATCCGGGAGCGTATCCCTCACCGACACTTCTCCCCCAGTGATCTTCGCGAAGCTAAGCTTATGGCCGTTTTCATAGGCTATTTTGAATATCTTCGCTGACAGCTCCTCCCTATAGCTTATGTCCGGCAAGTATTTCGTTATGACCTTTATAAGCTCTTCGGCTCCCTCGTTTTTAATGGCTGAGCCGAATAAAACAGGATGGAACTTCCCAGAATAAATAAGAGATGTGATGTCCTTATCCGTGATAAAGCCCTCGTCCAAATATTTCTCTATGGTGCTTTCACTGAGCGACGCTATATCCTCAAGGATATCCTGGATCTGTTCCATGTACTCTATGGCTCCGCTTCCAAGCTCTTTTTTAAGATGCTTTGCCGTTTCGTTCTTTGAGGTTTCGGGCATATCCATTTTATTTACATATATGACATAGGGAACCCTGTAATGGCTCAGCATATAGGCAAGCTTTTTTACACTGTCCGTTACGCCGTCGGGAGCACTTATTATGAGCACGGCAAGATCCATGACACTCATGGCCCGTTCAGTCTCGCCTGCAAAATCCGTATGTCCGGGAGTATCAATAAAAGTAAGTCTTACGTCTTCCCCGCTCAGATTCCGGGGAGAATCCTTACTTAAAGACACAACAGCCTGTTTTGAGTATATG
The DNA here is from genome assembly GCA_017483425.1 of Lachnospiraceae bacterium. Classification (GTDB taxonomy): domain Bacteria; phylum Bacillota; class Clostridia; order Lachnospirales; family Lachnospiraceae; genus NK4A144. The sequence goes on from JAFUWM010000094.1 coordinate 5,460, forward strand.
GTCACACCGCGCTTTTTTTCCAGAGATTCTGTATCAAGGAACGCATCGCCGTTATCAACCCGGCCCTGCTTCCTGATCTCTCCCAGTGTATACAGTATGCTCTCCGTTAAAGTCGTCTTACCCGCATCAACATGCGCAAGTATTCCTATGCTGAGTTTCTTCATAAAACCAACTCTATCACACTCGCAGGTAAAAATAAATTTATCTTTACATTTAATTTAGCATTGACTAATGCAGTCCAAAGAAAAGATAATATATGCTATACATAAACGAAAGGAGTCTACTGAAATGGCAAATCTTGATACAAGACCCGAACTTAAGGGCACGCAGACAGAGAAAAATTTACAGGAGGCATTTGCAGGCGAATCACAGGCGAGAAATAAATACACCTACTTCGCATCAAAGGCTAAAAAAGACGGTTACGTACAGATCAGCAATCTCTTCCAGGAGACGGCTGACAATGAAAAGGAGCACGCGAAGCTTTGGTACAAGATCCTCTGCGGGATCAATGATACCACACAGAACCTCAAAGATGCCGCTGACGGTGAAGCCCACGAATGGAAAGAGATGTATCCCTCATTCGCAAAGACCGCCAGAGAGGAGGGCTTTGATGATATAGCGGAGCTTTTCGAGCAGGTGGCCGCTATAGAGAAAGAGCATGAGGAGCGTTACAGAAAGCTTCTTAAAAACATTGAGGACAAGGTTGTCTTCTCCAAAGATGGGGATGCCATTTGGCAGTGTTCTAACTGCGGACATATCGTGGTCGGTAAGGAAGCGCCGGATATCTGCCCCGTATGCAATCATCCTCAGAGCTACTTCCAGGTAAAAGCTGAGAATTACTAAACAGCCGGTATACAAAGAGGGGCTGCCGCAAACTCAACTGATGCGGCAGCCCCTTTTTTATTATTACTGTGCGCTTTCCGCGGGTCTCTTTCCGAGTGTTACCGATATCGTCTTTTCGGTATAGCCTCCGTCAGACTGTGTCTTTATCGTTATATCCACGGTAGTTCCCGCTTCATAATACTGCATCAGCTTCTTCAGATCCTCCATCGAACTCACGGACTGCCCGTCAAACCTGGTGATGACATCGCCCCTTACAAGTCCTGCTTCATCCGCCGCCGAGCCTGATTCTACCTGTGCTACATATATGCCTTCAGGTATGTCATAGGTGTTTGACACCTCATCTGTTACGTCCACACCGCCGATACCGAGATAGGACTGATTGTCTGTGGAAGCCTTTGTTTTTGTTTCCTTATTCATCAGGTCATCTATTATCGGCTGTACCGTGGATATAGGTATCGCGTATCCC
>JAFUWM010000095.1 GCA_017483425.1 Lachnospiraceae bacterium
AAGGCTTGGCGTAGTTACCGCAGCTACGGGAGCTGCAGTAAGGGATATAATAAATATAACCAGACGGAGGAATCCGTATGTTGAGATAGTTCTCTATCCCGCAAAGGTTCAGGGAGAGGGAGCCGCGGAGTCGGTTGCCAAAGGCATAGACGTTTTGGACAAGGCGGGGGTGGATGTGATAATTGCCGGACGCGGAGGCGGTTCGATAGAGGATCTTTGGGCGTTCAATGAAATCACGGTGGCGGAAGCCATATTTCATTCAAGAACACCTGTTATATCTGCGGTCGGACATGAGACGGATACGACGATCGCGGATTTTGTTGCTGACCTCAGGGCTCCTACGCCGTCAGCGGCCGCGGAGCTTGCGGTATTTGAATATGAGGGATTTATCGAAAGCCTGGATTCCTACAGGGCAGGGCTGAGGGATTCCATAGGGAATCATATAGTGCGTGACAGGCTGAAGCTTAAGGAAGCCGAGTCTTTTCTCAAAAAAAACCGGCCTGATGCCGTTATAGCGGAAAAGAAGATGCGACTTGCGGATATCGGCGGGAATCTGAGAGAGCTCATGCGGGGCAGACTTGATTCTGATACACGGAGATCGGTTGACATAAAACGAAAAATGATGGATGCGATGCATGAAAAGCTGAGCGACAGAAGACACGATGTAGCGATCTATGCAGAGCGCCTGAAAAGAGTATCTCCACTTGAAAAGCTGACTACGGGTTACTCCTATGTAGCTGATGCGAACGGAAAAAACATAAGGGATGTCGAAAGACTGTCAGAGGGTGACAGGATCAGTATATACATGCTTAACGGAAAGGTAGGAGCTGATGTCAGAGAAATCGAAAAAAATGAGTATTGAGGAAAGCTTCGAGTATCTTGATGAAGTCATAGACAAGATGGAGGATCCTGATATCACTCTGGAGGAATCCTTTTCACTGTACGAAAAGGGGATGAAAGTACTGAAAGAAGCTTCAAAAGCCGTTGATGAGGTCGAAAAGAAGGTTAAGCTCATTGATGAGGATGGAGAAGAATGCGAAACAGACGAAATGTAAAAGAAAAAACGAAAGAATCAGATATGAAGGTCGCGAGGCTGCGCGCCGAAGATATCATATACAAATATCTTCCGGAGGAAAAAGGCTATCCCTCGACCGTGGTCTCGGCCATAAATTATTCTGTCAAGGCCGGCGGGAAAAGGATAAGGCCAATATTCATGTACGAGACGTTCAGGCTCTTCGGCGGTGAGGGCGAGGTTATTGAGCCGTTCATGGCCGCCATAGAGATGATACATAATTATTCTCTGGTTCACGATGATCTTGAGGCCATGGATAATGATGAATTCAGGCGCGGACGCAAAACAACTCATGTTATATATGGAGAAGGTATGGCCGTGCTCGCGGGGGACGGTCTGCTCAATCTGGCTTTTGAGACGGCACTGAAGGCTTTTGATGTAAAGGATGCCGATACGGAAAGAGTCGTGCGGGCATTAAAGGTTCTGGCGGGAAAATCCGGACTTTACGGCATGCTCGGGGGTCAGGCCTGTGATGTTGACGCGGAGCAGAAAAAGAAAGCGCTGGACATCGATGAGCTCATGTATATCCATGAGAACAAGACCGGAGCGCTCATACAGTCTGCCATGATGATAGGTGCGATACTTGCCGGTGCGTCGGATGAGGAAATTGATAAGGTATCCGAAATGGCGCTCCTTGTCGGTACGGCATTTCAGATCGAGGATGATATACTGGATGTCGAGGGAGACGAGAAGCTCATAGGGAAGCGTGTAGGCTCGGACGAGAAGAACAACAAGATAACATACGTTACGCTGAAAGGAATTGAGGAAGCCAAAAAGGACGCTAAGGAGATGTCTGAAAAGGCCATAGAGATATTTGACGGGATAGGTCGTGAAAATGATTTCTTAAGGTCACTTATTATCTCGATGATAGGCAGGACGAACTGAGGATGATACTTGACAGGATACATAAGGAAAACGATATAAAAAAAATCTCGAAGAGCGAGCTTCCAAGGCTTGCGGGAGAGATCAGAGAATTCCTGATAGAAAAGGTGAGTGAAACCGGAGGCCATCTCGGAAGCAATCTGGGAGTGGTTGAGCTTACGATCGCGCTGCACAGGCAGCTCACATTGCCAAAGGACAAGATTGTTTTTGACGTAGGTCATCAGGCTTATATCCACAAGCTTCTCACCGGCAGACGCGAGGGCTTTGACACTCTGCGGCAGTTCGGGGGCATGAGCGGATTTCCCAAGAGAGCCGAGAGTGACTGCGATGTCTTTGATACGGGACATTCGAGTACGTCTATATCCGTAGGACTGGGTCTTGTGAAGGCAAGGGATCTGAAAAAAGAGAATTATACGGTTGTTTCCGTGATAGGCGACGGGGCGCTCACAGGCGGGCTTGCTTATGAAGGGCTTAATAATGCCGCCAAGCTGAAGACCAATTACATAATCATACTGAATGACAATGACATGTCCATATCCGAGAATGTCGGCGGAATGTCAAAATACCTACAGGGCATAAGGACGGCCGTAGGTTATCAGAATTTTAAGATCGGCATGGAGGAATTCCTGCTGAAAAACATGTCAAAACGGGGAGAGAAGGTGCTTGACGGCCTTAAAAGGTTTAAAAGCTCGCTCAAACAGCTGGTCGTTCCGGGAATGCTTTTTGAGGACATGGGGATCACATATCTGGGACCCGTGGACGGTCATGATATAGCCGCGATAGAAAAGGCCATAAGGGAAGCTAAGAATATAAAGCATACTGTAATGATCCATGTATGCACCAAAAAGGGGAAGGGCTATGCTCCTGCTGAACGGCATCCCGCAAGGTTCCACGGCACCGGACCGTTTGATATAGAGACGGGACTTCCAAAGACACATTCGGGGATGGCAAGCTATACGGATATATTCTCGACGGTAATGATAAAGCTTGCGGCGAGAAACGAGAAGGTTTGTGCAATAACAGCTGCTATGCCCGACGGCACGGGGCTTAAAAGATACAGGAATATCTATCCTGAGAGATTTGCCGATGTAGGCATAGCCGAGGGACATGCGGCTACCTTTGCCGCGGGACTTGCGGCAGGAGGGATGAGGCCTGTAGTCGCCATATATTCTTCTTTCCTGCAGAGGGCATATGATGAGATACTGCATGATGTGTGCATAGGGAACCTGCCGGTGATATTCGCCATAGACAGGGCGGGCATAGTGGGCGCTGACGGGGAGACGCATCAGGGAGTGTTTGATCTATCATTCCTTTCATCCATGCCCAATATGACTATAATGGCTCCTAAGAATAAATGGGAGCTTTCCGATATGATGAAATTTGCTCTGACGCTTGAGAGCCCGGTCGCGGTGAGGTATCCGAGATCCACGGCCTACTGCGGTCTGGAGGAGTACCGTGAGGAGATCGGGCATGGAAGAAGCGAAATGATATATGAGGAGAGCGGAATCGCGATATTCGCGGTTGGCGCCATGGTAGAGACCGCGGAGCAGGTAAGGCTTCTCCTGAAAGACAGGGGATATGAATGCACGCTCATAAACGCGAGATTTGTAAAGCCGATAGATGAAGACATGCTCATAAGGATGGATGAGAGTCATCAGCTTATAGTGACCATGGAGGATAATGTACTGTCCGGAGGCTATGGGGAGCATGTGACCGAATTTGCGGCAGTCAATAATCTGAGGGCGGAGATCATCAACATAGCGATCCCCGACGAATTTGTGCCTCACGGCTCGATAGAGATACTAAGGGAAAAGCTCGGCATGGATCCCGGGAGCATCACAGGCCGCATAATAAACAAACTGCAGAGCATGAAAGCCGTGACAGATACGGAGAATACAGCGGACGGTGAGGATGTCTGAAAAAAAGAGGCTGGATCTGCTTCTGGTCGAACGTGGGCTTGCTCCCTCGAGAGAGCGGGCAAAGTCCATGATAATGGATGGCAACGTCTATGTGGACGGTATCCGGGAGGATAAGGCAGGGAGCAGCTTTGCAGATACGGTAAAAATAGAGTATCGAGGAGACAGGCTTAAGTATGTAAGCCGCGGCGGGTTAAAGCTTGAAAAGGCGGTGGAATGCTTCGGGTTACGGCTTGAGGGGCTTGTCTGTATGGATATAGGGGCTTCGACCGGAGGCTTCACGGACTGTATGCTGCAAAACGGCGCGGCAAGGGTATATTCCATAGACGTAGGTTACGGGCAGCTTGCATGGAGCCTGCGTAATGACGACCGGGTGGTCTGTATGGAAAAAACAAATTTCAGATATCTGACGAGAGAAGATATCCCTGATCGTCCAGACTTTGCCTCGGTGGATGTTTCTTTTATCTCACTGTCAAAGATACTGCCTGCCGCTTATGAGATACTCTCGGATGAGGGCGAGATGGTATGTCTTATCAAGCCGCAGTTTGAGGCGGGTCGTGACAAGGTAGGGAAGAAGGGCGTAGTCAGAGAGCCGGAGATCCACAGGGAAGTGATAGACAGCTGTATGGGTTATGCCGTATCAAACGGCTTCACGGTTTCGGGACTTGATTATTCGCCGATCAAAGGACCTGAAGGGAATATTGAGTACCTGATGTATATAAAGAAAAGCGTAAACGGCACCGGCACAGC
>JAFUWM010000096.1 GCA_017483425.1 Lachnospiraceae bacterium
CGCAGCGGATCCTCTATCAGTATGACCGCTGCAAGCTTCCCTTCCTTTGCGTAATAAAGATGCGAGTATTCCTCGGGAAGAGAATCAAAGAGCCTCTTCTTTCCCGCGGGAAGCTTCACCTTCTCATCCTCAAATACAAAATGATAGCTTCCGATCACGGCTTTCTTCCCGTTTACCGTTGTAGAGATGCCGTGCGCCACGATATAGTTTACCTTGGTATGGAATTCATCATGTCCCAGGCCTCTTTCCTCCGCAGCCTTCACGACGGCATTCGCTATTGAGTGAGGGAAATGCTCCTCAAGACACGCGGCCTCCCTGAGCAGCTCTTCAGGTTCCTCTCCGTCAAAAGAAACCACGTCATACACGGTGGGCTCGGCTTTAGTCAAAGTGCCTGTCTTATCAAAGACTATGGTATCTGCCTCTGATACTGCCTCCAGAAACTTCCCGCCCTTTACCGTGATGTTGTATCTACCCGCCTCCCTTATTGCGGAGAGCACGGATATCGGCATAGCGAGCTTCAGGGCGCAGGAATAATCCACCATCAGAACCGATACCGCCTTTGTGATATTGCGTGTGAAAAGATATGTGAGAGCTGAGCCACTGAGTGTGTAAGGCACGAGACGATCCGCGAGATTTTCCGCCTTGCTCTCCATGGAGGACTTCAGCTTCTCTGATTCTTCTATCATCTTCACTATCTTGTCAAAACGTCCGCTTCCGCCGGTATGCGTCACGCTTACCGTGATCTCGCCTTCCTCCACCACTGTTCCGGCAAATACAGACTTGCCGGTGTCTTTCCTTACAGGTATCGCCTCACCCGTCATGGATGCCTGATTTACCATCGCGTCACCCGATGTCACCCTGCCGTCAAAAGGTATGATATTTCCCATGCGGACGACCACCCTGTCACCGGGCTTTATCCTGTCTGCATCCGTCAGCACCTCCGTACCCTTAGATACAAGCCAGACCTTGCTTACATTCAGCGACATCCTCCTTGCGAGATCGTCCACGGACTTCTTGTGCGTCCACTCCTCAAGCGTATCTCCTATATTCAGCAGGAACATAACGGAGGACGCCGTCTGATAGTCCCCTGTGAGCATTGAAGTTATGATCGCCGCCGTATCAAGCAGCTCGACCTTGAGCTTCTTTTCAGGCAGCGTCTTAAGGCCCCGTGCGATATATTTCAGCGCCCGGATCCCTGTGATCACGGTCCGCACCGGCTCAGGTATCAGAAGCCGCACTCCGTAGTGCAGCACGACGGAGGACACTATCTTATCGTAATAGCCCGCGCTTAGCTCCCTGCCTGATGTCTCCGTGAAGCTCTCCGGCACTTTCACGTCTTCAAAATGAAACCCTCGCAGTACATCTATGATCTCTTCTCTTTCACAGGCATACTTCACTATGGCATCGGCAGTCCTCTCGTAGACCTTAGCCTCCGTCACAAACGAAAAACCCTGCAGATAATACTGCAGGGTATCTGCCTCTTTATAGCTCATACGCCTCATGGGGATATGTATCCTTATCCTCCCCCTGAGTTCATGCTTTATGACAAACTTCATGCTTTCTTCGTTCTCCTGCCCCGCGGGGATGTGGTCTTTTTCTTTTCAGGCTTATCCTCCACCGTCTCCTCTGCGGCCTCAACCTCAAGCTCTTCGTTCATGCGCTTCGCTTCCTCATAGATGTCGTTACAGTTCTCCTGCAATATCGTAGCCTGCTCTACCACGGCATCCTTTGCCCTGAGAACCGCCGCCGTACAGTATGTATATACCTTTTTCGCGTCCTTGCTTGAAAGTATGCTGACCCCTGCGGATCCGAACAGCGCGCCGCTCGCAAATAACGCAATCTTGCCCCAGCTCATATTTTTCCCTCCTCTATAAAATGCAATTTTATATCTGACTCATACCGTTCGGATGCTGATACCGTAACTCGGCAAAATACGCCTCGAACGGTATCATGCTCCTCTAAATCAATTTAGTTTATTATATGACTTCGACCGTCCACGTCCTAAAAATGCTTCAAGACTCGGTTAGTTACGGCTAATATATTACAACCTCTTAAATCCTGTCAAGCCCGCCTGATAAAAAATTCCTGATCATTGTTTCGCCGTCAGGTGTCATTATGGATTCCGGATGAAACTGCAGTCCGAATACCCCTCTTTCACGATCCTCTACAGCCATTACTTCACCGTCAGCGGCCGTTGCCGTCACCTTAAGCGTATCCGGCAGGGTCTTTGGATCGACCGCAAGAGAATGATATCTCCCAGCCTTTATCTTCTCCGGAAGACCCTTAAACAGTACGCTGTCTGGTGTACAGCTTATCTCAGACTGCTTGCCGTGCATCAGCTCTCCCGCATATGTAACGGTTGCGCCGTAAGCCTCGCAGATCGCCTGATGTCCGAGACATACCCCTAGTATCGGTATCTCTCCTTTAAGCTCCCTTACGATATCCTCGCATATGCCGGCATCCTTTGGCTTGCCCGGTCCCGGAGAAAGTATTATTGCAGCAGGCTTCATATCCCTTATCCCGCTTACTGTGTATTCATCATTCCTTACAACCCTTATATCCTTTTCAAAGCCCCCTATCAGCTGATAAAGGTTATAAGAGAAGCTGTCGTAATTATCTATAAGTACAATCATTCTTATAAATCTATCACATCGGGATTCGATTATCAAATCTTTATACATTATCGAATTTGACACATGCAACGTTACGGGTTACAATCAAAACATGATAAGGTCATTTGCACATAAAGGATTACAAGACTATTACGAGACAGGCTCCAAAAAAGGAATACAGGCAGAGCATGCAGCTAGATTAGGTAGAATGCTGGACAGATTGGATGCAAGCACGAATCCTCAAGATATGGATCTGCCTGGCTACAGACTACATCCACTTAAAGGGAAGAGGCAGGATATGTGGTCAGTTTCTATAAGCGGAAATTGGCGAATGACTTTTTATTTTGAAGGACAAGATGCGTATCTTGTTGATTATCTGGATTACCATTAGGAGGAAAACATGACTAGAAAACCAACTCATCCCGGATCTGTGTTTTTAGAAGACGTTATGAAGCCATTAAACATTACCGTTACAGACGCAGCAGGCATGCTTGGAGTAAGTAGAAAGGCATTGTCTGAATTTGTAAACGAGAAAGTGTCATTAAGCCCCGAAATGGCGTTAAGAATAAGCATGGCTACGAATACTTCTGTGGAAAGCTGGATGAATATGCAGCAAAAATTAACATTGTGGTATGCACGCAGACACGAACCACAAAATGTAATTCCCTTCCCAATTAATGCTGCGAAGGAAGGATAACAGGAGAAAATATGCTTTGCGATACGCAAGGAGCAGCCTGTCAACGCTCAGATCTCCGCCTACAGCCAGCAGTCCGTCAGACCGGGCAAGCGACGGGTCCGGAAAAGCTATGATATCC
>JAFUWM010000097.1 GCA_017483425.1 Lachnospiraceae bacterium
CCGGGAAGCATATATTCAGGCTTTTGGGACAGGATGTATTGCTTCAGCTTTTCTTCGGGTATTGCCTTTTCAGATATATAGTACGCGCACAGGACATGCTGGTTGTTTATAAGCGGCGCCGTAACTACCGCGTCAAGAATCCCCGGAAAATCCATAAGCGCAGCCTCTATCTCTGATGGCTCGATCCTGAAGCCCCTTATCTTTACCTGCCTGTCAGCCCTGCCCACAAACCATAGCAGCCCTGCATCATCCTTATAAGCAAGATCCCCGGTGTGATAGAGCCTTTCATATCCCGGTCGGTCGGAAAAGGGGTTATCAGTAAATACACCTGCAGTCAGCTCAGGCCGGTTCAGATAACCCAGAGCAACATGAGGTCCCGAGATGCAAAGCTCTCCCACGGTATCATCCGTTATGAGCTCCCCTTTTTTGTCTGTGATATATATTTCCACTTCGTCGAGCGGACCGCCTATCGGAACCTTTTCGGGATATGCTTCCTTAATGGGAAACATAGTGACAAAAAGAGTACACTCTGTGGGACCGTATCCGTTATGAAGCACATATCCCTCCGGGGGCTCGCATGATACAAGCGCTTCTCCGCCTACGGTCAGATGCTTAAGTGAGTGATTTTTGATACCTAAGGCAAACTGATGTCCGAGCTGGGTCGTCATTGTGGCATGCGTGATCCCGTTCCCTTCAAAAAAAGCATTCAACGCAAAAAGATCCGTCCGGATCTCGTCGGGAACTATATGAACAGAGGCTCCCGCGCAAAGCGGAAGCAGTACCTCGGCTATCGCGAGGTCAAAAACAAAGCTCGGATGCTGTCCCATCCTGCAGGTATGATCCACATTGTAATAATCGAGATACCATTTACAGAATGAATAGATATTTGCATGTGTCAGCATTATCCCTTTAGGTACTCCGGTAGACCCCGAAGTATAGAGGATCACAAAAAGATCATCAGCGTCTGTTTCAGGCCATATTTCAGTATCCTGATCCTCAGGCTGTCCTGTGATATCCTCAATGCAGATGATCTTCCTTTGCGAACTTTCAGCATATTCCCTGATCCTGTCGGCATATCCGGCGGTTGTCAGGATGCAGGACGCATCTGCATCATCTATCATGAAATGTATCCTGTCATCAGGGTATGACACATCTATCGGCTGATACGCGGCCCCCGAACGAAGCACTCCGAGCGCGGCCAAAGTCATATACTCCGAGCGGGGAACCAGAACTGAAACGATATCTCCCTTCCCTACACCCTTTGAATCAAGAAATCCCGCGATCCTTCCGGTGAGAAGCCTTAGATCGCGGTATGTATATATTTTATCCTTATAGCACAGAGCGGTCTCATCCTGAAACCTCTCCATGGAAGCCCTTATCAGCTCCAGTACTCCAAAACTCATCTGATGATGATCTCCTTCACTTTTCATAGGAAACGCTTATCGGAAGACCCGGTCTACCATCTGAAGATTCTCGAAACCCACCTTGAATCCAATCTTTTTTGCCGTGGTATAGTTCACCCCGATCCTGGGAGTGGTTTCGCATATCATGTCAAGCTCTTCAAAAGGCACGCCTTCCTCGGCATAAGCCCTTATCTGGGAAAACACATGCGCAGCCGTTTCATTACAGTCATTTATCGTGACTCCAAACAGCGCCCCATACGGCAGGGGCATGAAAGCATCCTGCGCCAGAGTCATGATACCGGCAGGTATTATCGCGTTATCCAGAAGCTCCTGCATCTTATCCTCATAATCAATGGATGCGATCGTGATATACAGACAGTCTATCCCCTGATCCGCTAAAGACCTATAAGCCTCCTTAAGCTCACTGTAGTACCTGTCATAATCCCCGCTCCCCACCGGCTCGTCCACATATTCATACACCACCTCAAAGCCGTACTCCTTAGCTTTTTGCTCTATGACATCTATCGCAGAATATGAATACGCCTCTTCGGAGTCCTCGTAAACTACTCCCAGCTTTTTGAACTTAAGAAACTTATAACCGGTATCAATCTGTCTTATGTATGGCGTGGTGTCCACTGTCGCAAATCCGTTTATATTCGTTCTCTCGGTCTCGCTCTTTACTATCCCGGAGCCTATCGGATCTCCGGAGTACATGTTCATGTATTTATTGGTTTCTTCATGCTCCGCAAGATATACTCCCGATACGGTCCCCATTGAAAGCATTATATCCACATCATCCCTGTTCACCACGGCAGGATATTCGCTCTCATCCATTTCATCAAAGTTGAAAAACGCATCCCTTGTAAGCTGGTATCTTCCGACAGGTCTGTTGGCATCACACATGGCATTCCAGAGCGCGAGCGTGTCACCTTCCCTGAATTTAACTTCAAAATCCGCATTCCCGTATTTCAGCAAAAGCTTTGGATCTATACTTCCCTCATCAATCAGCTTTTTTGAGATATCAAGCAAAAGCTGTGTAAAGGATCCGTACTCTTCGCTCTCGGCATATCCCAGTCTTATGACGTCTTTTTTATTCACAGCGCCTGTATTTTCCGCCCCGTTTGCAGTGACGAACAAAGCCGGTACTAAAATACATATGCAGCAGATAAACGCTGCCAGTCTCCTGATCCTATGCCTCATCCCGCACCTCTGTTTTCTTTCTTAACCCCGCCCGAAAAATAAAGTATGCTTATCGCGTACACTATGATGCCTATAACTAAAAACACTATTATCACACCGGTTGCTTTTGCGGCTCCGCCGGAAAGCCGGGACGTGATCGCAACCGGTCCTATCACCATTGCGAGCTTGCCGAATACCATCTGAAGCAGCGTGCTCCTTTCCGTAGCCGTCCCCTCGACATTATCAAGCGCTGAATCAATTACGACCATACCAAAACAATCCCAGATGCTTGTAAAGATAAGAGCAAGGACCGCGGCCCATATACTAGACGTCAAAACAAATATCCCGATGCTCAGGGTCTGGAGTGCCATATAAGCAAGCATCGCCTGTCTTGTCCTTATCCTTTTTATGACCCAGTCGGATATGGGATCTGTAAGGTAGGCTATTATCATGAAGTTCATCATCAAAAGCCCCGATACGAGAGAATTGGAAAAGTTCATCTCATCCCCAAACAGGGGGAAAGTATATTCAACGAACAGCGACGCCATATATAAAGGTATCACGACAAATACCATAAAGATTATCACCTGAGGATAGCGAAGCTCCCTGACCGCATCGATAAACAGGAACTTCTCCTCCTTCTCGTTTTTCTCCGGAAATCCCGCGATAAATATCAAAAACAGACAGAATATACCTATGAACGCTCCCACTATGAATACGGTCACATAGGATGCCGCATCAGCCAGAAGACCTCCTATGACTACGCCGCAGCTTACTCCCAGGTTTATCGCCGCCATATACTCTACGAGCAGACGGTTATGCATCTCTTTGTTTTCCTGTCCCGCGGCAAAAAGCCGTACCGCGTTTATGATTATGCCGTCACAGAAGCCAAAGATGAAACGGGCGGCTATGAGCGCCGGAAGATTGGGAGATACTGCGCAGAGCAGATACCCTATGACTCCCGCGAGGATACCGGCAACCAACGTCTTTTTCATTCCAAACCGGTTTATAAGCGAGCCGCATCCGAAAAGGCCTATGAGTACTGCAATGGAATACATCGTGTTTGGCATGCCTCCCAGAAAAGACATGGACTCGGGAAGCTCCATGGCGGCAAACATCTTGTTGCTGTATACGGAAAAGAAGCCGCTGTCTAACGCGAACGCTATTCCCTCGACAAATATAAAAAGCCTGAACCCCGGTATATAAAGCTCGTCTTTAGACCGGGTATCCTTGAATTCCAAATGCTTCGTCAGGAAATTTACCGCTTCCATGCTTATGAATATAGTGATAAGGATGAGGATCAGCACGTCTATCGAGTTATTTATCCGCTTGCTTTTTATAAGCTCCTGACTGTAGAAGCACTCTGTAAAAACCTCTTCACCCGTGCCCCTTATCCCGATACGGTTTACGGCATACCCCTCCCCCGCATTTGCCTTTTCCGATATCCTTATATCCGATAATTCCGGTATGGCGTCAGCCAGATTTTTAAGATACTCATCCAGACCCTCTATCTCGTCATAATAAATACCTTTATTTACCACTTCGTTTATATCATTCTCGACCGAGCGCGCCGTTATCAAAGCTATATGGTCAAATGAATCAAGCATCTCGGAATCGTCCTTCCCCATGGCGATAAAGCCCAGTATCAGCTGTGATCCCACCAGTATTATGATGCTTGCGATCCGCATCATTTTAATGCTGATCTCTTTTTTTCCCGGTATGAAGCATACGACCACGGACACAAAAACGATACCCAGCAGAACAAAGGCGTCTATACGCAGGATAAACCTGATATACTCTTTTACCGAGTCGTCAAGCGGTTTTCTGTTCAGTCTTAATATGATTTCCCCGCCGTCGAAATGGACGAAAGCGTATATTCCGTCACCCTCTATGTCATATTCTTCATCCGGCGTTTCCCTGCGCACGGTTTCGGAAATATCTCCGAGTGTCTCCACGGTCACGGATTCATCATCCGCTATCTCTGCTCCGAGAATATCTCCGTCAAGCCGGAGCATTCCCGACATAAGATCTTTCAGACCGTAGAATTTATTCAGGGGCTTCCCGAAGCTCAATGCGTAATTCAGTTTTTTTATCGTGCTGGTTGTGTTTATTACTCCCGCATGAACCCTTGTTTCAGCCTGAAGCTTACGATACGACATTGTTGTAAGCGTTGAAGTAAAGGCCGTCATTATAATTCCAAGGAGTATTATAGTGAGAACAACCCGTTCCCGTCTGATCTTCATCCGGATATCCTTTTATAATAAAAAGAACAATGCATGAAATCTAAGTCCATGCATTGGCTCTTTGTTTGATATTTACAATATGCTTTTGCATATCAGCTGCCAAATTTTTTAAGTATTGTGAGAACAAGCCTGTCGTTCATTATTCCTACACGTACATCATCCGTGATATTCGCTATCACTGATTTTTCAAGCTCGTCCCAGGCTTCCTTATATCCCTCGCCCTCGTCGATGGAATCCGATACGCTGTCACGATACTTCTGAAGCGACCACTGCACGGCAGCCTGACTCATCATATCGTTATCCATTCCCATCATGCCGTAGCTTACGGGATCAATGCCATACTGCATCTGGAGTTTGCTTACATCCTCATAGTTTTCCATGCCGATCTCTATAAGCTCACGGATCTTGCCCATGATTCCTCTGGCAGACTCGTTCTTCCCCGAGGTTGAAGCGGACAAAAACTCTTTTCGCTTTTCCTGATCTATTTCAAGATCGGCAGTAAGATGGTAAGTACATTCCTTATCATCCCCCTCGATCCAGAAAAGAGACTTGAATTCCCCGGCTATGGCGCTTACCATGCCGATCATCTCCTCGGTAATAAGCCTCATATGCATAGCGTTGCGTCCGGTAAGTCCCTGGGTCTTTACAAATGAGTCAGTAACGCGGAGCGCGAACTCAAGCCCCGTACCGTCATTTTTTACATATACTTCCTCGGTTCTCAAAGTGACCTCCTGCTAAATTCCACTCAGATCAGATCAAGATTCGATAGTGAGGATATCGACAAATCCGGTCACATCAAAGATCTCCATGATCTCCTCGCTCGCACCGCGGATGACCATCTTACCCTGCTTATTCATGACCTTCTGTGCGGAAAGAAGTACACGAAGTCCTGCGGATGAGATATATGCAAGATCCTTTATATCAAATATCAGCTCCGTCACATCGTCAAGTGATGTCTTCAGTTCAGCTTCAAGCTGGGGAGCCGTGGTTGTATCAAGTCTTCCCTCAAGCTCAACAGTAAGAGTACTGCCCTGTTTATTCTTTGTGATGTTCATTTTATTCCCTCCTGAATAAAAACATTATTAAATCAATGAGATATTATACTAGAAAAACATCAAAAAATAAAACAATTTATAAATATCTTTGCGCCGTATGGAATTATTACATGTATTTCACCGCTTTTCAAGAGGGGTTTCCAGAATGTCAAACCTTTAAAACCTGACAGATCAAAAAAGGATCTCCAAAGAGATCCTTCATCGACTAACGTTTGCGTTTTTGTCAAAAATGCCAATGTTATATGTCTAAAACTCTTTTCCGTCTTTCATAAAATCTATAAGATTTATATGTACTATACCATTTCGCTGTTGAAGCAATGGGTCTACGGTAACTACATACTTGGGATAATTATCCCTGATTGATTCCAAAGGCCTGTACTCGCGATCCTCCGTTTCCTTTGACAACGCTATCGTATAAGAGACCTGAACGTAGGAATACCTCATATCATTATCCCTGAGTATGAAGTCACATTCCAGTCTGCCTATCCTTCCTACGCTGACAGAATAATCATGAGACCTGGCATATATGTATGTAATATTCTCCAAAACCGGACCGTAATTAATCCTATTATCCGTATTCTGAACATAATAAAAACTAAGGTCTGCAAGATAATACTTTTTTTCTCCACTTAGCGACTTTTTCGATTTCATATCAAATCGCGGACATTCATAAAGTATTTTTGCGTCAAGTAACGCTTTGATATACCTTGCAATTGTAGCTTCGCTGATTGGTGTTCCAGTCTGTTCAATTGCCTTTTTCAGACTTTTTAAGCTTGTGGTTGCACCGAAGTTATTGATGATGTACCTCTGAACAGTTTCAAATGTACTTTTGTTACGTATCTTCAGCCGCCTTTTTATGTCCTTATCATAGATTTCTTCAATTACACTTTTTACATATCTGCGTTTCGCAGCCATAGAATCTAAGAGAATTGTTCTGGGAAATCCTCCCTCCAAAATGTAACTTTGCAGTTCCACCTGTCTGTCGGCAGCAATCTCCTTACCATAAAACTTCTTTATTCCCTCATATTCCTCGAATGATAGCGGAAACATTTCAAATTCTATATAACGCCCGGTAAGCTTCGTCATCAACTCACCACTAAGCAGGTAAGAATTTGATCCTGTAATAAATATAGACCACCCGTCAGTTCCACGAAAACCATTAAGAACTATTTCAAACCCTTCAACGTTTTGAACCTCATCAATAAACAGATATTTTGTTCCTTTTGCTTCCCGGACACTTTGTATCAACTGTTTCAATTGATCCGCTTTCGTTATTTGGTTA
>JAFUWM010000098.1 GCA_017483425.1 Lachnospiraceae bacterium
GATCCGTCAAAGCCGATACCATGCTCCATGGTACTCTCGGACAGTCTTTCCGCCGGAATGCTTAAGTGCCTCCAGCGTCCGGTTATATCAGTGAGTTTGAAGTCAATGAATTGGATATCTTGCTCCTTAATAAGAGCCTTGATATCTGATAGAGTTTTTGCCATTTTGATTCCCCCTTAAGTTTTTATGGTAGAACATCATCCGTATAAGTATACCACAATCTCTTGACAAATATTGAATATGCCACTATATTATTTCATTGTTTGGAAGCGAAGGGGCTCACTCAAAAGGAGTGGGCTTGTTTTTTGTCAGGGAAAGGAAATTAATAATGGGTAGTTTTGTAGAAACGCTGACTAACGTGAACGATGCGATAAACAGCTTCGTATGGGTCAGGATCGGGCTTATACTGCTGCTTGGCACGGGTCTTATCACGACCGTCATAACGAAATGCTTTCAGATCACTCATCTGAAGCACTGGTGGATAAAAACCATAGGGTCGGTATTCAGCCATGACACGCACAAAAAGCTCGGAAAACAGTCGGGATCGGTTTCGCAGTTTCAGGCGCTGTGTACGGCGCTCGCGGCAACCATAGGTACGGGAAATATCGCCGGAGTTTCGGCTGCCATCTGCATAGGCGGTCCGGGAGCGGTATTCTGGATGTGGATAGCCGCTTTCCTCGGTATGATGACTAATTTTTCGGAGAACATACTCGGAATATACTACCGCCGCAGGAATTCAGAGGGCGAGTGGTCCGGCGGTGCCATGTACTACCTGAGAGACGGCCTCGGCTCATATAAGGGCTGCAAAAAGATAGGGGCTTTCCTGGCGGGACTCTTCTCGGTGTTTGCGATCCTTGCTTCCTTTGGTATCGGAAACATGGGACAGATAAACAAGATAACGCTTAATATAAAGTCGGCTTTCTTTTCAAATATAGAAGCCACGGAGATAGCCGGGGTTTCTTTTGTAAACTGGGCTATAGGCATATGCCTTATGATAATAGGCGGCTTTGTCATCATCGGCGGACTGCAGAGGATAGCGGCCTTCGCGGAGAAGGTAGTTCCTTTCATGGCAGTTGCTTATGTCATCGGGGCGCTTGTTATCATGTGCTTTCATATCAGCAGTATCGGGGCGATGTTTGCTGCCATATTTAAGTTTGCGTTCGGGATAAAGGCGGCAGCAGGCGGCGCTGCGGGAGTAGCCATATCACAGGTCATAACACAGGGTTGCAAGAGGGGCGTATTCTCAAATGAAGCCGGCCTTGGTTCCTCGGTCATGGTTCACTCGAACTCAAACGTGAAAGAACCGGTAAAGCAGGGATTATGGGGAATATTCGAGGTTTTTGCGGATACCATGGTCGTATGTACCATGACGGCAGTCGTGGTTCTTTCATCAGGCGCCATCGATCTTTCGACAGGTCTTGTGCAGGAGGGAACGGATGACGCGACACTGGTTGCAAAGGCTTTTGGCAATATATTCGGAAAGCCCGGTGAATGGTTCGTTGCTATCGCTGTGCTTCTCTTCGCGTTTACGACGGTACTCGGATGGTCACACTATGGTTCAAAGGCCGTAGAGTATCTTTTCGGAGTAAAAGGCGCAAAGGTATACAGGGTGATCTTCGTACTCCTCATGATATCAGGCGCGATAATGACATCCTCGCTCGCGTGGGATATCTCCGATACCTTCAACGGCCTCATGATGATACCAAACCTTATAGGCGTGCTTTCTCTTACGCCTCTTGTGGTCAGGCTGACAAATAACTATGTGGACAGACGTATCAAGGGACTGGACGTGGAGCCGATCCTTTCGTACGATGAAAAGATCCAGACCGAATATGCGCCTCTGGTAAAAGCAGGAGAGGAATAAGCGGATCTTCCGGATAAGTGGTCTCGGAAGTAAAAATATGATATGATTATAAGCTATGGTGTGTTTATGCCATAGCTTTTTTAATCAACGAAACAAAACGAAATTTGCACTACCTTTTATATTATAGATCTAAATGGCTGATTTTTTTATAGACAGAGAGACTGAGGAGTACGAGGAAAGGCGCAGACAAAGGGCGAGCCGCCGTGCCGACCGTGCGAAACAGCAGAGAGAAAGAGAAAAAAGAATACGCAGATACCTCATTGTAGCGTCAACAAGCGCTGCTGTAGTAATAGTAGCGGTAATAGCCGTTTTTGCGGTTCTTTTAGTCAGAAAGATAAAGAGCAGGGAGGCTGCAGATACGTCAAATATCGAGGCAGACATCAGAGAGGCCGACGGCGTTTATGAAGGGGACGCGAGGGAGCTTCTGTACGGGAATGAACCGGACGGGACAGTATCCTCAGGGCAGGGAAATCCTGTCATGACTGAGCTTTCTGACGAGGAACTTGAAGCGATCGAGGAGGCGGAAGCCCTTGCAGCGACTACCGGGGCGGGTCCCCTGGAGCTTAATACCACGGCGGATCAGGATACAAAGAGTATAATATCCGATGTGGATTCAGGATACGCGATACTTGTATCGCTGTCTGAAAACAGGGTGCTTGCGGAAAGGCAGTCGCACGTAAAGATGTATCCGGCATCAATGACAAAGGTGCTGACTGTCCTGGTGGCTTCCGAGCATTTAGGCGGTGAGCAGCACCTTGATGATATATTTACAATGACACAGGCGATAGAGGGCTTTGCGTATGAAAACGGCTGCTCTAACGTTGGTTTCTCTGTGGGAGAGCGCATTCGTGTGGAAGATATGTTTTACGGAACGATACTTCCATCGGGGGCTGATGCGGCGATGGGTCTTGCGGAGTATACAGCCGGCGACCAGGAAACCTTTGTCGGCATGATGAACCAGAAGCTTGAAGAGCTCGGGATATCAGATACGACACACTTTACCAACTGCATAGGCATATACGACGACGATCACTACAGTACGGCTGCGGATATGGCGGTCATAATGAACGCGGCGGTAAACGATCCGTTATGCCTTAAGGTTTTGTCGCAGCATACTTATACCACTACTTCAACCTCTTATCATCCGGGAGGCATACAGGTGTCAAACTGGTTTCTCCGCAGGATAGAGGATAAGCAGGAAACAGGTGTAGTTATAAGCGGTAAGACGGGATTTGTAAATGAATCACTTAACTGCGCGGTAAGCTATGCCACGGATGATGAGGGAAAGGGATATATCTGCTGTACCGGGTACGCCCATGGCGGATGGAAGGCGATATATGATCACGTGAGGATATATACCTATCAGTTTGATCCCGCGCTGTATAACGCTACTCTCGCTCTCGGGGATTCGGGTGAAGAGTCAGGCGACATAGAGGGCGGAGATTAAGTAAGGAATAACATCATGTGGATAGAAAAAGTTACGGATAAACTATCGGAAATATACGGTGAAGATAAAGCCGGGCAGGTATCAATGAATATCATGCCCTCATGTATCGCGGATTTTTCCAAAATGCTTGAAAAGGCCGCACCCGGGGATAACGTGAATGAGACATACAGGACAGAGGACGGTCTGGCGGAACTATTCTTTACGGGAATTAAGACTGACAGCGTCAGTATTTTGAAATTCGTAGATGTAAACGGACAGAGGGTCACGGCAGAGGTGGAGCTCTAGTGGGAAGGATATCCGATGATGTGAAAAACAGAACCTTTTCACCGGTTTATCTGATATATGGGGAAGAGGCGTATTTAAAAGATAATTACAGGAAATCATTGATAAAGGCTTTGGTCTCGCCCGGAGATAATCTAAACTACAGCTTTTTTTCCGGAGGCGGCACAGATCCCGGTGAGGTGCTTTCACTTGCCCAGACGCTTCCTTTCATGGCGGAGAAGCGAGTTGTACAGGTTATTGATTCAGGTTTTTTTAAAAAGTCCGATGATGATATAGTTGATTATCTGGAAAAACCGTCGCCGGATACAGTGCTCTTATTTGTCGAGAGTGAGGTAGATAAGCGGGGGAGGGCTTTTAAGGCTGCAAGCAAGGCAGGGTACGTTGTAGAGGCGGCAAAATATGATGCCAAAAAGCTTCCCCAGTGGGTTGCAGCAGGATTTAAGAGGTATGAAAAAAAGGTAAAGCGTGAAACAGTGGATCTGCTGATAGATCGCGTAGGGACGGATATGACGGCGCTTGATATGGAGATAGCGAAGCTTTCATCCTATGCCGGAGACAGAGATATCGTTACATCTGAGGATGTGACAGAGCTTGTCAGCAGGAGTCCTGCGTTTAATGTGTTTCAGATGATAGATGCCATAGCTGACCGCAGGCTTAACAGGGCAGTCGGGATATATTATGATATGCTTGCGGAAAAAGAGAGTCCTTTTGGCATACTGGCACTGATGGAGAGGCATTACAGGGGGCTGCTCGTAGTAAAGGATATGAATGAAAGAAAGGCTGATCCCGCAGAGATAGCAAAGGGCGCCGGCATACCCGCTTTTGCGGTGTCTAAATACGGGACGCAGGCCAGAAAATATTCAAGAGGGAGGCTTATCAAGGTGCTGGATTCCTGTGTAAAGGCGGACAGGGATATAAAACAGGGTAATATGGACCCGGGTATTGCCGTAGAGCTGCTTATAGTGGACACGGCATCGGAATAAAGGAAAAGCGAGGCGGATATGGATGGTGTAAATGAAGATCTGATGAGATTTCTTGATGCGGATGAGTATGAGGATAAGCTAAGGATCCTTGAGGAGATAAAGGACAGAGCCGACGACCATGTAGTAAATATGATGGCCGCGTCCTTATCAGTTTCCGCAGGAGGCGCATCAAGAGAGGAATGTATAGACAGGATAAGGCATTATCTAACACTGCAGATCCAGTATGACGGAAAGAGGTTGAGAAATTGAAATTATTAACTTTTGCGATCCCCTGTTACAATTCACAGGATTACATGGGAAAGTGCATAGAATCACTGCTTCCCGGAGGGGATGAGATAGAGATACTCATAATAGACGATGGCTCCACGGATCTTACAGGTGAGCTTGCGGATAAATATCAGGAGAAATATCCCGGGATCATCAGGGCTATACACCAGGAAAACGGCGGTCATGGCGAAGCTGTGAATACCGGAATAAAAAACGCCTCGGGGCTTTACTTTAAGGTCGTGGATTCCGATGACAAGGTTGATGAAGAGGCTTACAGACAGGTGCTTGATAAGCTGCGGGAGCTTACAGGCGGGGATACGGTGCTTGATATGATGCTCTGCAATTTTGTCTACGACAAGGACGGAGCCAGACGCAAAAAGGTCATGCATTACGAATCATCCGTACCCGTTGAAGAGCTTATCAGCTGGGAGCAGACAAAGCATTTCAGGAAAGGCAGGTATATACTGATGCATTCGGTCATATACCGCACGAAGCTTCTGCGCAAATGCGGCATAGAGCTGCCTAAGCATACTTTCTATGTGGATAATATATATGTCTTTGAACCATTGCCGTATGTGAAGACCATCTACTATCTTCCCGTGAATTTCTACAGATACTATATCGGAAGGGAGGATCAGTCGGTAAATGAAAATGTCATGATCTCCCGCATCGACCAGCAGATAACGGTCACGAAGCTCATGATAGATTACTTCAGGGATACAAAGATCGAGAACCGTAAGCTCAGGAAATATATGAGGAATTATCTTGAGATAATGATGGTCATATCGTCCATATTCCTGATAAAAGCAGGTGATGATGAGTCTCTGGCAAAGAAAAAACAGCTTTGGGAATACTTAAGGTCAAAGGATCTGCCGACATATTTCATGATAAGGCACAGCATGCTCGGCGAGAGCATGAACCTTCCGGGAAAGGGCGGAAGGAAGATATCCGTGGGCGGCTACAGGATAGCCCAGATGCTTGTGGGGTTTAACTAAAAGTTTTTTTCGGGATTGAAATATGTTAGAATTGTTTTAAGAAAACAGAGTGTTTTAGCGGAGGTGGGATAAATATGTATTCAATAGAGGATATCAGGGCGGTAGACCCTGAGATCGCTGAGGCGATAGAGGCGGAGCAGAAGAGGCAGAATGACCATATAGAGCTTATCGCTTCGGAAAACTGGGTATCGAAGGCGGTAATGGCGGCCATGGGAAGCCCGCTGACAAATAAATACGCCGAGGGCTACCCCGGAAAGAGATACTATGGCGGATGTGAGTGTGTCGATGTCGTAGAGGACATTGCAAGAGACAGGGCAAAGAAGCTTTTTGGCTGTGACTACGCAAATGTACAGCCGCATTCTGGAGCGCAGGCAAATATGGCGGTGTTCTTTGCGATGATGGAGCCGGGAGACACTTTCATGGGAATGAATCTGGATCATGGCGGACACTTGACTCATGGCTCACCCGTAAATATGTCGGGAAAATATTTTAACTGTGTGCATTACGGTGTAAATGATGACGGCTTTATCGATTATGACGAGGTAAGGCGGATAGCAAGGGAATGCAAGCCAAAGCTTATAGTCGCGGGCGCGTCCGCATACGCAAGGACGATAGATTTTAAGAAGTTCCGGGAGATCGCGGATGAGGTCGGAGCCTATCTGATGGTTGATATGGCGCATATCGCGGGACTCGTGGCAACAGGCTATCATCCCACGCCTTTGGGGATCGCCGATGTGGTAACTACCACCACGCACAAGACACTCAGGGGTCCCAGAGGCGGGCTTATCCTCTGCAATCAGGAAGCGGCCGATAAGTTTAACTTCAATAAAGCGATATTCCCCGGCATACAGGGCGGCCCGCTCATGCATGTCATAGCGGCAAAGGCGGTATGCTTCAAGGAGGCACTGGAGCCGTCGTTCAAAGAGTACGCAAAGGGTGTCGTGGATAACGCCCAGGCACTTGCCAAGGGGCTTCTCGGCAGAGAGCTTTCGATAGTATCAGGCGGTACCGATAATCATCTGATGCTCCTTAATCTCGAGCCGCAGGGACTCACAGGCAAAGCGGTCGAGGCGCTGCTTGACGAGGCGCATATTACCGCAAACAAAAACACGGTTCCGAACGATCCTCAGAAGCCTTTTGTAACGAGCGGCATAAGGCTCGGAACTCCGGCTGTCACGACGAGGGGCTTTAATACCTCCGACATGGACAGGGTAGCCGAAGCGATCTCTCTGGTGGTTCTTAAAGGAGAGGACGGAGTCGCGCCGGCAAGGGAGATAATAAAGAGCCTTACGGACAAATATCCTCTCATATGACCGTGACCGTATTTTACGGTTTCAGAGCCTATTTTCCGCTTGAAAGCGTTATAATAAGGTAGTAATATATACACCGCAGGTTTGTTTTGCCTGCGGTGTTTATTATGTCGGAAAATGTCATAACCGGGAAAAAAATATACAAGATATTCAAGCTTGGCGAGGAAAGGGTGATCGCCTTAAACGGTGTAAGCCTCGAAGTAAAAAAGGGCGAGTTCGTAGCGATAGTAGGCACGTCAGGCTCCGGAAAGTCTACTCTTCTGAATATGCTGGCAGGTCTTGACAGGCCGACCAGGGGAGAGATCATCGTAGCGGGAAGGCATATAGAGAGGATGAGCGAGGGTGATCTCGTGAAGTTCAGGAGAGAACATGTCGGCTTTATTTTTCAGGCATATGACCTGCTGCCACAGTTTGACGCTATAGAAAACGTGGCGCTGCCCCTTTCGTTTAAGGGTATGGATAAGCAGCGGAGAAGGAAAGAAGCTGTAAGATATCTTAAGAAAATGGGGCTTGAAAAGTATATGAAGCACCGTCCTACCGAGATGAGCGGGGGACAGCAGCAGAGAGTGGGTATAGCGAGAGCGCTTGCGGTGAGGCCGGAGATCATATTCGCGGACGAGCCCACGGGAAATCTTGATACAAAGACGACTATAGAGGTCCTTCACATCCTTCAGGAAGTCGTGCATAAGGACGGAAACACGCTGGTAATGGTCACGCATGACAAGCACCTTGCGGATTATGCCGACAGACGCATACATATACTCGACGGGGAAATAGTATTAGAGGATTAGAATTGATAATGATTAAAATGAAAAAACGGAACAAAGCAATAATACTTATGCTGTCCGTGATCTTTACGATAACACTGATAAACAGTACATACGCGTTTGCGACTGAGACAGAGTCAGAGCCAGCGTCTACGACGACCGGTACATCATATACCGGAAGCTCCGGATCATCGGGCTCAAATCCAAGCTCCACATATAATGAAGGCGGCTCGGAAGGAACACCTGCCGAAGAAGGGGAGAGATACAACAGCGCAACCACCACTAATCCTTTCCTTATGCCCGGAAACACATGGGTGACGCCGGAAGCGGTCCACGGTCAGGACTGTATTGTAGTACTTCCGGTTGTAAATATGTTTAAATACAACATTACGGATGTGATAGTGACACCGAGACTCGGCGCGAGAACCGACGACTTTCCCTTTGAGATAAGCAACACCGGTTATACGCAAAAGATAGATGTTCTTGTCGGTGAGGATGCCGAACCAAACTATGCCGCGAGGATAAAGAATATCGTATGGGCCTTTAAGACAAGAGAAAACGTTAAGACCGGATATTATAAGATTGACTTTGATATTACCTATACAGATCCGACCTGTGCCGTGGATACGACTGTCATTTCCGTTTATGTGAAGACGACAGGACTTCCCGAAAACGGTACTGTGGACGGGGACGAGGATAAAAAGCTCTCCACTCCGAGGATCATAGTCACGGGCTTTACGACTACGCCTCAGGATGTATACTCGGGAGAGCAGTTCACTCTAAATCTTTCTCTGGAAAACACTTCAAAAGAAACCACGGTTGAAAACCTGCAGCTTGATCTTACGGCGACGGTAGAGGGCTCTACGACCCAGGCAAGCTATGCGGCCTTTCTTCCGACCTCGGGATCCAATTCGTTCTACGTCGACAGCATCCCCCCGGGAGGAGAGATTGACCTTACCATGGATTTTGAAGCAAAGGCGGGGCTTGAGCAGAAGCCCTATGTCATGACCATAGACATGAAATATGAGGATGAGAGGGCAAACGCTTATGAGGGGAAAGGAAGTGTATCCATTCCCGTAAAACAGATATCAAAATTTGATATATCAACCCCGACCGCGGAGCCCTCCGTAATAGATATAGGCGAGCAGTCCGACCTTATGTTTTCGATCTATAATACAGGAAAGACAACGCTATACAACGTGCAGGTAGTGGTCAAGGATCCCACGGTTCAGCAGGCGCTTGCCTATGTGGGAAATCTGGCGCCCGGAGCTACGGGAAATGTTGACGTTATGCTTACGGGAGCCGAATATTCTGAAACGGATTCAGCCATGATCCCTGTAGAGATATCTTATGAGGATGAGACAGGAGTTGTCAGCTCCAAGATCCAGAATATAGGACTTACGGTTCAGCAGAATACGTTTGAGGACTTTGAGATGGTTGAAGATCTGCCCGTGGAACAGCCGGGATTACCGCTCTGGCAGAAGATACTTATCGGTGGGGGCGCGGGATTGATCCTTATGGGTATAGTTATTGCCATAATAAAGGCCGTAAGCAAAAAAAAGAAGAAGCGCGAGGAGGACGAGCTCGTGCTTGATATCCCGGATGATGAGGATTCCGATAAA
>JAFUWM010000099.1 GCA_017483425.1 Lachnospiraceae bacterium
AAAGGGAATAAAAGACGGCCTTACCGAGATAGCTAATATCCTGCTTGACAACGCGCAGAAGTACTGTGACGATAAGGGGACTATCCGCGTGGAATTAACTCACACCCGCAGGAATACGGGCGCGAAGCTCGTCGTATCAAACGACTACGCCGAGGGTAAGGACGTGGACTATACAAAATTCTTTGAGCGCTTCTACAGAGGCGATACCTCCCACAGCGACAAGCAGTCCGGCTACGGCATAGGGCTTTCGATGGCGGAGGGCTTTGTCGAGGAATTTAACGGAAAAATAGCGGCCGACTATTCAGACGGCCGCATATCGTTCACTGTGATATTCTGATCATTTCCCCCTGGTTTTCTCCTTGGGCATCCTGCCGTAGAGCATGGTAAGCTTTAATAGTTTTTTCTTAGTAGCGCTGTTAAACGCGCCCTCTTTCATTCTCCACTGCCAGTTTCCGCCTATCGTGGAGGGCAGGTTCATCCTCGCTTCATGAGGAAGCGCCAGTATATCCTGCATAGGTATTATGGCTGTATCCGCCACGGAGGAAAAGGCGCAGCGCACAAAATACCAGACTATGTCCTTATCCTTTGTTCCCTTAGGTATATTTAAATAATCCGTCGCGAACTTCCTGTCTTTAGGCCCTATACTGTAGTACCATGAAAGTGTCGTGTCATTATCATGCGTGCCCGTATATACGACGGAGTTGCTTGTGTAATTCTGCGGGAGATAATCGGACTCTTCCCTCGGATCAAACGCAAACTGCAGTATCTTCATCCCCGGATAGCCCGTCCTTTTTACAAGCTTTATCACGGAGGGCGTGAGGAATCCGAGATCCTCGGCTATGACCTGCTTCTCTCCGAGCTTCTTTTTCATAGTCGCAAATATATCATACCCGGGACCCTTTACCCATTTGCCATTCTTCGCGTTCTCGGCAGGGTAAGGTATTCGGTAAAATGCATCAAAGCCTCTGAAATGGTCTATCCTCACGACATCATAAAGCTTAAAGCAGCTCTCAAGCCTCTTCATCCACCATGAATATCTGTTCTTTTTATGTACGCTCCATTTATACAGCGGATTGCCCCAGAGCTGTCCGTCAGCCGAAAAAGCATCCGGGGGACACCCCGCAACCGCTAAAGGGCGCATATCCTCATCAAACTCAAAAAGCTCTGGATTTGCCCACGCATCAGCAGAATCATAGGCAACATATATCGGTATATCGCCTACTATCTCTATGCCCTTCTTATTTGCGTATTTCTTCAAGTCACTCCATTCAAGAGAGAACTCATACTGCACAAATTCATAAAACTCAATATCGGCGGCATATTTTTCCTTAGCCTCTGTCATCGCTGTCTTTTCCCTGAGACGTAAGGGCTGCTCCCATTCCTCCCAGCTCCTGCCCTTGTGGGCATCCTTTAATGCCATGAAAAGCGCATAATCAGGAAGCCAGAAAGCATTTGCCTTTACATACCTTTTAAAGCCCCTGTCTGATGCGATCTTTGATCTCCTGTGAGCTTTTTTGAGCAGCTTGAACCTTGAATAATAAATCTTTGCGTAATCAGTGATCCGCTCATCATTTCCCCAGTCATAGCTCTCACAGTCTCTTTTGGTAAGCCATTTCTTAGCGATAAGCGTCTCGGGATCTATGAAATAGGGATTCCCGGCAAAAGTGGAAAACGACTGATAAGGCGAATCCCCATAGCTCGTAGGCCCCAACGGAAGTATCTGCCACAGGCTCTGACCCGATTCCGCAAGGTCATCCACAAATTTATACGCCTCCTTTGAAAAGCATCCTATCCCGTACTTTCCGGGAAGCGATGAAATCGCCATTAAAACTCCGCTTCGTCTCATATACAGCTGCTCCTTTTACAATGTCTTTAACAGTTCATCAACAGGCAGGGGCTTACAGTAGTAATTCCCCTGTACACTGTTTACATTTAGCTCCGATAATATATCATGTATCTCCTTATCCTCAACACTCTTGATACACATCCTTGAAGCATATGCGTTTACCGACTCCGAAATGGCTTTTACCGCGTTCTGATCCGCTTTCTCTTTCTTAAAGTCCTCCAAAAGACTGATATCAAGTTTCACGCATCTGGGTCTTAGCTCTTTTAGCGATATCAGGGAATCAAATCCTTTACCGTAATCGTCTATCACAATGCTTATCCCTTCCTTTTGCAAAGGCTCTATGACCGACTTGATATAATCTATATCAAGCATCCTGCAGCCCTCTGTAAGCTCGAGGCATAAGTTCTTCGCGGGAAAGCCGTTGCGCTGCATTGCCCTGTGCACACCGTCAGAGAAATACTTATCCTCAAGCTGTATGGAAAAGATGTTTATGCCGACAAGCATATCCGGATACATATCTATAATCCTGAGACCCTCATGCATAGCCTGATTCATGACCCAGCTTCCCAGCTCGTCAAAAACATAGTCGCCCTCAAGCACCGGCAGAAATCTGTCGGGAAACACCTCTCCCCCGGGATCACCATGCCACCTCACAAGAGCCTCTACGCCGATGATGCCCTCTCCGTCAAG
This sequence comes from Lachnospiraceae bacterium, assembly GCA_017483425.1. Lineage (GTDB taxonomy): Bacteria > Bacillota > Clostridia > Lachnospirales > Lachnospiraceae > NK4A144. Next base: position 2,537 of record JAFUWM010000099.1, read on the forward strand.
CCTCCTTACCGGCTGATAGCAAAGGTGAAAGTCCTCACCCCCGTCCACAATGCCAAGGCGGATCTCGTCTATGGTCGCAAGCGTCACCATGCCGCCCCTGTCAGGAGCCGCCTCATAGGGCACAAGCTCACCGTGCCGGTGATTCTTTGATTCGTAATACGCGAAGTTCGCGCAGGTATAAACTGCCCTTGCGTCCCTGAGCTTTCCCTCCGCTATGACCAGTCCGCCGTTCGCGTTAGGCGTTATATGCTGGCCGTCAACCCTTATACCGTATCTTAACTTCTGTCTCAGTGAATTATAAAGCTCGGCCATCTCCTCCGGGTCATGCTTATTTGACACTATCGCAAAGGATACTCCCTCCATACGATAGACCGAGCAGTCCCTTGCGTTTTCCTGAAGCATCCATGCAAGCTCCGACAGTACCCGGTTCCCGAAGCCGTACCCGTAGAGCTCGTTTA
>JAFUWM010000100.1 GCA_017483425.1 Lachnospiraceae bacterium
CGCGTCATAAGCTGTCTTGAATGGCGAACCCTCCTTGCCGTCGCAGCGGGGTGTGAACCATGTGCAGGGCCATGTGTAGTCTGTTCTCTTCCAGAGCACATCAGAAACCTCATCGGGAAGATTGACTGTCCATCCCTCTGCTATCTGAAGCACAGGTCCCAGATTCTTTACAAGATTAAGCCTTATCATGGTAGCAGGCATCTCGGCCCTTGTGAGGAACCTTGACGAATATCCTGCGCCGCGGAAGTATCCGTTATCCGCAGGACACCATTCGGTTGCATTCATTATCGTCTCTATATCCTTGTCAGTCACGTCAAACCACTGCTTCATGACAGGATCGCCATTCTCGTCTTTTACTTCACCGCAGGCATCCAGACAGCATGCGCCTGAGTTTATAAGATGTATGAATCCGTCAGCATCCTTTGAATGACCTTCCACATCATAGCCCGTCACGCGCTTTACAGCGCATGTGCTCCAGTATGTCCTGACGTCTGCGAACATCTGCGGACGGTTCGTGAGCAGCTTCATGAAAAGCATGCTCGCGGAGTTAAGTGTATCATTCTCTGTTGCAAGGATAAAAGGCTCACGCGCTCCGTTCCAGTCAAATGAGGTATTGAGTATAGCCTCGGGGAAGTCGCAGTTAGGCCAGTGATCGGTCCACTGTCTCTGACCCTGGAAACCGCCGGCGATAGCGTTGTGTCCGACTGCTTCCTCCTCGCATCCCTCGGGAAGATTCGGGTTGCCCTGATAGAGATCCTCGATGATGCATGCCATCTTTGCCGTGAACTCCCAGTCCTTTTCCTTCTGCTCGTCAGACTTCTTAACGAAATCCGGATTCTTATCAAAGCCGGGCTTGCAGTACTTCTTGATCCATGCAAGAGCCTTCTGATACTCGTCCTCATTATAGATATGCTCTTCCATGCGGCGGAGGATCTCAACCTCGTCAACCGACTCAACTCTCATGCCGAGATACTCCTCAAAGAAATCCTGATTGATGATAGAGCCGCCGATACCCATTGTAACAGATCCGATCTGCAGATAAGATTTATCTCTCATGGAAGCCGCTGCCACTGCCGCCCTTCCGAAGCGGAGAAGCTTTGTCTTTACATCCTCGGGTATAACCGTGTCATCGGCCTCCTGCACATCCTTGCCGTATATGCCGAATGCGGGAAGACCCTTCTGCGCATGCGTAGCGAGGACCGAAGCAAGATAAACCGCGCCGGGACGCTCCGTAGCGTTGAGTCCCCATACTCCCTTGATCGTCAAGGGATCCATATCCATTGTCTCGGAGCCGTAGCACCAGCAGGGTGTGACCGAAAGAGTTATCGCAACGCCCTCTTTCTTGAACTTTGCCTGACATGCCGCTGACTCTGCCACGCGCCCTATCGTTGTATCCGCGATAACCACCTTTACAGGCTCGCCGTTTGAATACTTGAGGTTCTCCTCAAAGAGCTTCTTGACGGACTTAGCCATACCCATAGTCTGATCCTCAAGAGATTCCCTTACCTTGAGAGGGCCTCTGCGCCCGTCGATACAGGGCCTGATGCCTATTGCCGGATATTCCCCGATATACCTGTTCTTTGCCATTATGATACCTCCTCCTTTATGGAAATTTATAACCGTCAGACCGGCAAAGTCTGACGCGTTTGAGCGAAACGTTTCGCCCATTTTCAAAAAAAATATCGCCCGTAAGATTTGAAAGGCTACTCAATAATATAAAACAAACTGAATACTTTGTCCAGTGTAACGTTTCGCCAAAAAAGCCGGCATTTCGACCTTTCGACCGGCTTTTTGTGGATCGTCAATGTATCAATTGCCTGTATATTTCCCTGTCTGCGCTACGGCAATATATGTTTTTCCGGTATTCATCTGTATCTCATTCCCCGCGTCATCAAAATACCTTGTGGGGGAATAATCACTTGCTTTAGACCAGTGGATATGTATCCTCTTCCCTTTGGTGAAGTAATATCCGTCCTCCGTGGAATCTATCATTGAGAACGCAAGATAGCCTTTCTTATCCATCGTCTTCCACTTCGTATTCTGTACTATTACATTCGCGAAGGATATCTGCTGTCCCGTTATGGCATCCTTCTGCGGTCCTCCATGGATATATTTATAATATTTGCCGTCGGTGGCATTGTACGTAAGCTTCGATCTGCTATAAGGATAGACCGCGGACAGGTCTATGGTCTGCGCGTCTGCGGCATCCGCATACTGTGACAGGTCGTTTACGCCTGAAGCAAATTTGAAGTGGGTCGGATTATAATAGCCCGCCCTGAGATTAAGTGAGTACCCCTGCTGCAGAGCCGCCTTTTGTATTCCGGAGGCTGAAATGTACGCATTATGCGGAGCCGCCCTGTCGCTTGTCCTGAAGAAATAACCCGCTCCCGGAGCTTTTCCGCCCACGCCGTATTCGTATGTTCCGGAGAGATTATTCATATCTGCCCCGTTAATAACTCCCTTCATGTAAGCAACGCCACCAAAGTGGATCAGTATAGGATCCCACTCCTTTGCGGCATAAATGTAATAAAGCCTGCAGCTTCTCAGATTTCCTATCCGGCTCATCCCCTGCCAGTTCGGGATTATCGCCATCTGTCTGGATATGCCGCCCTCTTCCATGATTTCATAGAGGATATCCGCCCTGCTTATACCATACGAGGGCTGTGCCGCCTTGTCAGTAGGCATCATTACCGCGATCGGCCTGGTATTTGCCTGTGCCGTGCTTACGGTTTCATTCGTATAGACGCTCCTTGTGCTGTTTGTCGTATAGGTTCCCACGACGGTTTTCGGTATCGCGGGTGAATTATCCTCCGCCCCGTCGGGCCCCTGCGTATCAATGTCCGTTATCTGTGACGGATCTATCGCGGATGAGGAGGATGTGTTCTCCTCCGATGACGCTGTTACAGCAGATGAAGTATCCGCCGACGCAGAGATCGTATAATGACCCAGATACTGTCCGTAATAATTTGCGTAGGAATAACTGTATTTCCCGACCGGAGCCGCTGCCCCTGCGCCCAGAGTCTTATATGAAGCAGACTGCAGAGCGGAAGCCATGACACCTGCGTCAACCGAAGCCGCGTATATGGCGACGTTAAAGGAAGCATTTCCCACTCTTCCCTCGTTTATGCCCGATTCGACAAAGTGCCTCAAAAGCTCCGCCGGGTCACTGCCGACAGAACCCGCCAGATCAGGATTGGCGGACAGATAATATGAGGCATCAAAAACCTTGGAATAATCCCTTCCGTTGTATGTCGTCGCCGTAACCTTTGCTGCCGGACGGTTCAAAAGGTATGGATTGTTCAGGCAGCTTGAAAGGACGTTATAAAAAGCGTCAGGCTGTCCGTTTTTCTTTCCCAGATACTCCTCGCAGTATGCGGAAAGCGTATTATAGTCCATCGTATAGCCGTTATCCAAAAGCATCTCCAGATTCCGATAACAGTTCTTCGCCATATCAAGGCTTATCTGAGTTCCCCCGAGCTTACTCTGATCGGCAAAGGTCCAGTAGATATTCTCCGCCTCGGTGAGATATACCGGCGACCAAGTCGTACTGTCTGAGGTTCCAAGCTTTGCCTGCATCTCAGCAGTCGTCGTAAACTTCGTATTACGCTTAACACTGTGTGCCGCACATGCCGTTTCTGATACTGACAGTCCGGTAAATAAGATCAGCGCCGCCATTATCATTGTTGTAAGCTTCTTCATAGGATATCCTCCCCTGAATAAATTAATAGCCCCTGCCAAACCACCGCAGGAGCTATCCGTTAAATTTTCACTCTGTTATTTCAGCATCACAAAGCCGCATCCACAAAAAGACCCTTTCCCTCCGGATGATCGAGAGCCTCCCTAAACACGCCTTGAAAATCCTGAGGCTCCTCTTTCTGAGGTTTTACCTCCGTCAGAGGCTTTGTCATCCTTCTTGACGGATCTACAAACTGGTTTATCTTATTCGCTATAACACTGGAAGTCACACCGTTCATGTCCCAAACCTCCTAATACTCACGGAATGCTTTTTGCGCCCGCTCACTTGATAAAATGCGTATATAGGCTCATTTTATACTTTTTAAGCAAATAATACAATACCCGTTTCGGTATCCCACTTCCGAAACGGGTATTGCTATAGGAGAAATATAAATGTATGAATGTTAGCGTTAACTAACTTGCTTTTATATGTTAGCATAGACTAACCATAAATGCAAGTATTTTTTCAGTTTTTTTCTTCAGGCCTTAAAAGCCCAGAGCTTATTCAACAAGAAGTTTACCGGAACGCTTATGACAAGATTAAGGAGAGGCGCGATGTATTTTGATATCCCTATCACGTCTATCCACAGATATGACAGGATATTCGCAAGGACAAGCCCGGTCACGGCATAGGAAAAATAAGTCTTAAGCAGTGCCGTCCATATATTTCTCTTCTCTCCCTCACGGGATCTGAACACGTATTTATTATTCCAGAAAAAGGACCACGCAACACTCAGGATAAATGCAATGATGTTTGCCACGAAGTAATCCCACGATATCCGAAACGGGGACAGCATGAGCAGAACCGCCACATTTATCGCGTAGCTTAGAAAAGTATTTGAAACCCCGACTATCCCAAATTTGATGAACTGTATAAGAGCTGTTTCCCTTCCCTCGGACAGCTTTATATGAAAAAATCCAAGTATCTTTATTATCAGATCGTCCATGGATAATAAAACCTCGACCCGTCCGCGAATGTGATGCATAGAGCCGTGATCATAAACAGTACCGTAAGCGCAAGTACTATATAATCATTGCGCTTAAGCTTCCTGTATGAATACCATGTACGCTTTTTCTTCTTTCCGAAGCCTCTCAGCTCCATTGCGTTACTGACTACGTCTATGCGATCCATCGTTGAAAAAAGCAGTGGAAAGATTATGCTCGCCACATTCTTTATCCTCGACAATATCCCCGCCTTGGAAGACATCTCTATTCCCCTTGCTTCCTGCGCGTTTTTTATTCTGGAAAAATCATCTTGCACGTCAGGAATATACCTCAGCGCTATGGCAAGAGAATACGCGAATGTATAGGGTACGCCGACCTTATTCAGCGAAGCAGCAAGCTCACTGGGATCAGTGGTGACAAGGAATACAAACACAGCGGGAACCAGCGTAAAGTATTTGATCATCACATTAAACTCATAGAAAAGCTGTTCTCTGGTAATATACACATCCCCGAAAAGATGTAGGAGATCTGTCCTCGTGCCGTATATCACGCAGCCCTGGTACGGCGCAAAAACAAAAATGAAAAACAGATTAAGGCACATAAAAAAGAATACCGTCTTAAAAACCGTCGAGACCTGTCTCCAGTCAGTATGTGACATCGCAAAGATCACAAGCGAGATAACGATCATCATAAGCAATACTCGCGTATCGTATGTCAACGCGCTCGTAAGGCACCAGAGCAGGAAGAATATAAGCTTTGTAAGCCCGGAAAGCCTGTCGATCCACGTATCCTTTTTTTCGTAAGAGATAAGTCTGGTCATGGCCTGCCTTCCTCTCCGGTTTGTTCTTCTGCCTTTTGGCGAAGACTTCTTTCATAGGCTATAAATCTATCCGCAAACTCCGAGGGCGGTTCTATTCCGCATTTTACCGCGAGGTCATAGAGTGAAGTCCTCTTTAGGTAAGCCCTGTCCGCGATACTCTCATCCGTAAGCACTTCGCTGGGACTCGCGTCAGCGATCAGCCTGCCGTCTGTCAGCACAAGCGCCCTGTCCGTATACTCAAGCATCAGATGCATGTCATGGGTTATCATCATTATGGTAAGACCCATTTCCTTGTTTAGCTTTTTAAGGAATTCCATGATCTCCGTGTAATGCCGGTAATCCTGCCCGGCAGTAGGCTCATCAAGGATCATTATCTCAGGTTCCATCACAAGTATGGAAGCTATCGTCACCCGTTTTTTCTGTCCGAATGAAAGAGCGCCGACCGGCCAGTTTCTGAAAGGATAGAGTCCGCATATCTTCAGTGTTTCATCCACCCTTTTATTTATCTCATCCTCAGGCACTCCCCTTACTGCAAGGCCCAGTCCGACTTCCTCCCTTATCATCGGCTTGCTTATCATCTGCCCCGGACTCTGCATTACAAGTCCGATCCGCTCCCCTCTCTCCTTTATGGAAAGAGGCGATATGTCCTGACCGTTGAGCAGGATCTCTCCGCCGTCCGGACGGATAAAGCCGCATATAAGCGCTGAGAGTGTTGATTTTCCGGCGCCGTTCCTCCCGACAAGGCTCAGCATTTCACCCTGTTTTATCGTAAATGACACCCCCTGAAGTACAGGCTCTCCCTCCGTATAAGAAAAACTCAAATCCTTTACTTCAAGCGCAGACTCCGTTTCAAGCACAGGTCTAACGAGCTCGGTTTTTTCAAACCAGCTCCGGACTCCCTCAATATACGGTGATACATCCATGCTCTCAATATGCTGCGGGTGATCCTCCGGGCGTATCACGGCTCCCGTATGCTTAAGAGCCGTAATATAAAGCGGTTCCCTGATCCCCTGATGTATCAGTATGTCAGAGGCAAGAAGTTCGTCAGGCGTTGTATCAATAACTATCCTGCCGTCGCCTACGACTATTATTCTGTCCACATCCTTATAGAGCACATCTTCAAGCCTGTGCTCGATTATAAGAACCGTGACTTCCTTCTGTCTCATGATATCATCGATGAGAGCGATCGTGTTTTTCCCCGTGGCGGGGTCAAGATTTGCAAGCGGTTCGTCAAAGAGCAGTATCTCAACATCATCCACGAGCACACCGCCCATGGAGACTCTCTGCTTCTGTCCCCCGGAGAGATCGCTTGGCGAATGCTGCAGATAGGCGGTCATATCCGTGATCCCGGCTGCTTCTTTTACCTTTTCAAATATCTCCTCCTGCGGTACTGCTTCATTTTCAAGCGCGAAGGCCAGATCCTCTGTAACAGTAAGCCCTATGAACTGCCCGTTGGTATCCTGCAGCACGGTACCCACTATCTTTGACATACCAAAAACGCCCTCTTTCTCCGGCTCGAGTCCTTTGACACTCAGCTTGCCGCCGGTATCTCCTGGAAAAGAGCAGGGAATAAGCGCGTTTATGCAATGCGCGAGAGTCGACTTGCCGGAGCCGGAAGATCCCGCGATAAGGACCTTCTCTCCGGGGTATATCTTCAGATTTATATCACTAAGCGTCGGCTCTTTCTGCGACTTATATTTAAATGAAACATCCTTGAACTCGATTATCGGGTCCATGACACTCTGTATCAGTCCTCCTTGGTCAAGTCTGAGGATCTGCCCGCACCCTTAGTGTA
>JAFUWM010000004.1 GCA_017483425.1 Lachnospiraceae bacterium
GCCCAACGGAATATACAGATATTCCCTGAACCAGTCCGTAAGCGTGATATGCCACCTCTTCCAAAAAGAAAGCATACTGTCAGCAATATAAGGATAATTGAAATTCCTCGGAAGGTGAAACCCGAATATCCTGCCAAGCCCTACAGCCATATCGCTATAGCCTGAAAAATCAAAATATATCTGCAGAGTATAAGCAACCGCCCCCATCCATGCCACAGGCAGTGAAAGCGACGCATCGGAGAGAGCGTATACATAATCCGCAAGCTGCCCGACATTGTCTGATATCAGGACCTTCTTTGACAGCCCCACGATAAAGAGCCTTAATCCGCTTGATACGCTGTCCTGAGTGATCCTGCGCTCCCTTATATCATCGGCTATGTCCTGATACCTGACTATAGGTCCCGCTATAAGCTGCGGAAAGAAAGAGATATAAAGCATTATCCTGTCAAATTTCACCTCGGCAGGAAGCTTGCCTTTGTATACGTCCGCCACATACGATATAGCCTGAAATGTATAGAAAGATATGCCTATGGGAAGAGCCATGACAAGTCCGCTGTACTTGAATATGGCAAGAATTATAAGATCCACTCCCACGCATACAGCAAGAAATAATTTCTTTTTAGTCCCATTCTCTGCCCTGGACATGATCAACGCCGCGAGATAGTTCCATAAGACACACCCTATCATAAGGAAGACGTACATAGACTCCCCTATAGCATAAAAAAAGAGGCTTACAGCTATAAGGAAAATATTTTTCGATTTCACTCCCGGCAGTGCCAGATATATCAGAAACACCACCGGGAGAAATGCGCATATAAAAGGTATCGAAGAAAAAACCACGGCCATCTGCTTAATTTACGGGGATCAATTCCGGCTTTATATCGCTCGCCCAATATCCGGGAACCCCTGCGGCATAACTCTGATCGTTCACATCATCCCCGGTTTTGATCTCATATGAAGCGCCGTCTTTATCCTTACCGATATCGCCGAAAACGCCCTTTTCAACCTCAAACTCCACTTTCCGAAAGCCATCACCTGTTATCTCGGAAGTCCCTGAAAGAACCCCTCTGTCCATTTCTCCATTCATAATTATGGCATCACTGTATGTCTCGTCTTTATTCCATATGATGACCTTGCCAAAACCGTCGGGTACTCCTCTGGTCCACTCGCCCTCATAGACCGCATATACCTGCTCAGCGGAGATTATCCCTACAGCGGGCCCGTTTTTTCCTCCATCAAGTGAGCCATAAATTATTACCCTGCATCCGTCCTTTTGTGTCACGTTCAAAAGCCTGTCCTCTGACAGATCGATAGGATCACTGATCTCAAGCTGCTCATTTACCACATCAAACGAATCGGAATCCATATATACAGCAAGGCTTTCCCAGTCCTTGTTCTGACATGACTCACGGATCTTGCCGTATACTTCTTCTATTTTCTCTTCGGCTTCCTGCTCTTCCTCCTCTGCGCTGTCCTCTGAAACACCCGATGTCTGCTTTTGATCGTCCGAAGCAGAGCTTTCTTCGTCACGAACGCCCCAAACATCCTCTTTGGACAGCCATTCAGGCGGGTCATAAACAAAAACCGCTCCCAAGCCCAGCGCTACCATCAGGATCACGGCAAAGCTTATTGTCACAGCGTTTCTGCTGATCTTTCCTTTTTCGTCACTGCTATCTATTTTCATTGAGCCATAAAAACAAATGCATTCAGATTATATCTACCTATCGGATAATATATCATATCGGTAACTGTTAAGCCACCGGCAAAGCCTGTTATCACATTATCGTTTCTGCATCTATCACTCCGTCGCGCACTTCAAACCTCCATATCGAGTGCCCCGGTATCCTGTGCTCGGTCATGAAATATGAATCATCAAAATGAGTGATATAGTAGGGTGTACCGCCGCCTATGAAATTATCATAGATATCCTCGTATCTGCCATCGGATAATCCCTCCAGCGAATCACACCGGATAATAGTTGCGTAGTCCTGATTCCAGTTGTCATCGGTAGACACCGTGATGTAAAACTTGCCGTCTATCTCCGTGAGCTGCACCATACCGGCCATCCCTGAGGGAACGGGAAATCTTTCCGTGATCTCAAAGGTGTCAAGCTTTGCCTTTATTATACTACTGTTTCCCGATACAAAATAAATATCATCCCCGATGATCGTAAAGGATCTTACATACACACCGTCAAGCACAGGTATGGTCTTTATATCAGCGATGTATACCCTGTTATCTGAGCCATGCTTAAGTAAATACATCTCCCCGCTCACCGAGCACCATGCGTAAAATACCTTCTTCCGCTCGTCATATATTATATAATGCGGCCTGCCGGTTATCCCTGTAAACTGCTGGGAAAAAACATATTTTCCATCCGATTTTTCAAATATCATTATGCGTTCATTTTCCGTATCGTCTACAAGATAAACCTCTCCGTCTCCGGCTATCGTATGTCCCATAAGCATCTCGTCGGTAAATACAGACCATTCGTTAAGAGGATCTTCAAGGTTATCATTATATATGACCTCATTGTGATAACAGTCTACGATAAAATATGTATCCCCGATCTTATTTATCTGGGTAGGGATAGAAAGATCACTGAACGGATTTTTCTTCACTTCCATCGAAGCGGCAGCTCCCGCAATATCAGATATTATAACCTCCGAATCCCTGATGTGCTTTTCAATATTTTCCGATTTTTTGCACGAAGACAAAACAATCAATGTCACAATAAAAAACGGGAAAAACAGTATTTGCTTTTTTATATCCGAATGGTGTTTCACTCCAGTCTGAAAAGCTCCTTTATATACCCGTCTGTAAGTATTTCCTCTGTGCTCCCCTGGGAATCTATACGCCCGTCCTTTAAGGCGATGATCCTGTCAGACATTTCCCGCACGAGATCAAGCTCGTGTATTGACATCAAAACCGCAAGATGCCTGTCCGATACAAGCGCTTTCACTGCCTTGGAAAATAACAGCTTATGCCTGATATCAAGGAAGCTTGTGGGCTCGTCCAGAATGAGTATCTGCGGATCCTGCGCTATCGCGCGGGCAAGCATTATAAGCTGCCTCTGTCCGTCGGAAATATCAGTAACATATTTTTCCGAAAGCGACTCTATCCCCGTGAGACGCATTGCTTCTTCCACGGCTTTTTTATCTTCACTCTTAAGTCTTCCGAGCCTGTCAGTATAGGGATACCTGCCGGATGCAACCATGTCGTAACACGTAAAATAATCAGGCTTTACTGATCTGGTCATAACTATAGCCATTGCTTTTGCTATATCGTTTGCCGAGAGCTTCCCTGTCTCACGCCCCTCAATAAAGACTTTTCCCGACACCGGAGGAAGATCCTTGATGAGTGTCTTTAAGAGCGTGGATTTTCCGCTGCCGTTCTCCCCGATAAGGGCAACGATCTCCCCGCTCATTATCGAAAAATCCATGTCAGAAACTACTGCCTTATGAGCGTAGCCTACAGACAGCCTCTCTGCTTCTATTATCTTTTTTTCAGATTCTTTCACTGTATCCATTTTTTACTCATGCTCCGATCTTTTTCCAAGCAGGACCGCTATCACAACCGGCGCACCAAAAATGGCAGTAACCGAAGATATCGCAAGCTCTGTCGGTGAAAAAGCAAGTCTCGCTACAAGATCGGAAAACAGACAGAAAACCGCTCCGCCAAGAAAACAGGCCGGTATCATATGTTCAGGTGAGGTCGTTCCGAAAAGCCTCCTCATCATATGCGGCACCGCAACCCCCACAAAGGATATCGGCCCCGCGAAAGCCGTCACGGTAGCTGACAAAAGTGATGAAACCAGTATAAGCATAAGTCTGAATACGCGGATATTCACTCCAACTGACCTTGCGTATTCCTCCCCTGTAAGATAAGCGCCCGTCGGCTTCATGAGGACCACACATCCGATCATCCCCAAAAGCACTAAAACAGACGACAGTAAAACCCCCTGCATATTCATGCCGGAAAAGCTCCCCATAGCCCAGTTATGAAGATTTACGATATTATGATCGTCTGCAAACGTGATAAGAAAATCCGTGACAGCGGTACATATATATCCGATCA
>JAFUWM010000101.1 GCA_017483425.1 Lachnospiraceae bacterium
AAGGTAATGATAACTCCTGCCGCGCAAATGACGGAGCCCGTGACGAGCATAGGGTGTATACCGAAGCTGTCAAGAATTCCTCCGCATATCAGATTAGAGAATACGCCCCCTACGGTTATCGCGCTTGAAACATAGGCCTGTCCCTTGACCTGATCGAGATCTTCCATGGTCCGGCTTACATAGTAAGCAGACGCTGGAACGAATACCGCATACGCCAGCATCTGGAAAGACTGGCTTACAAACATCATCGCTATACTTGCAGCAAATACAAGTATCAGAGTCTTTATGAAAAATGCAGCTCCCGATAAGATCAGAAGCTTGTCTGCGGAAACCTTTTTTAAGACAAGTCCGATAACTGCCATGACCGGAAGCTCAAGCATTGCCGCAAGGAAGGTGGCATAGCCGAGCTCGGTTTCCGCACCTCCCAGATTCCTTATGATCTGTATCAGGAAGTCATTTATCATGTTATGCGCAAAAAAGAAGCAGATGGTCCCGGCGAGAAAAAGCATGAATGCGGGATACACACGCGCAAATTCAAAGAAATTATTATGGGCTGCCTCTGCAGGGGCATCTGTATCATACATGGACTCTGTGATATCACCGGGCTTTTTGAAAGTGAAAAGCGAAGCGGCTGACAGTGCCATGATAATGACATGGGCAATCAGGAGGACAAAGACGCCCTCTTTTTCAACCAGTCTTCCTATAAACGCGGAGGTTACGGCAAATCCGGCAGAACCGAGGCCTCTGGCAAGGCCATATATTATGTCGCAGCCTGCCTTTTGATATTCAAAGCAAAGTGCGGTCACGACGGGCTGATAGACGAACTGTACCATATATAAAAATGCATATATAACAAAGATAAGGATTTTATTCTCCGGTACTGTCATGAGCAGCACCGAACAGACAGCTATGGCGATGACCGAAAACAAGCTGAAAAGCCGGTTTGTAAGCCAGCCGGGTTTATCTATGATGCCTGCGACAAAAGGCTGCAATACGGCGGACAGGATGTTTGATACCGCAAGCAGTATACCTACCTCGGTATTGGAAAAACCATGGGCGAGCAGGTATACCGCAGCGTAGGCATGTATCGTACAAAAGCCCGCGTAATAAGTGATATTTATAAGCGCATACCGGAAAGTCCAGAACTGATGTCGGCTTTTATTCATGATACTCCCGGATTAAGCTTTTGCGTTTTCGTAGGTTTCAAGCACGTCCTTATCAGGCGCAGGTGTAGCAAGTGATACGATGATATTTACTATCAATGCTATGATAAAGGCCGGAAGCAGCTCGTATATGGCAAAGGCTCCGCCAAGTCCGCTTATAACATATTTCCACAGAAAAACCATGACGGCTCCCGCTATCATACCTGCGACCGCGCCCTGACGGTTGGATCTTTTCCAGAAAAGCGAAAGGAGCATAACAGGGCCGAAGGTCGCGCCGAAACCGGCCCAGGCAAAGGAAACTATGGAAAATACCGAGCTGTCGGGATCATAGGCTATAAATACCGCAATAGCGGAGATTATCACGACAGTTATCTTTGCTATCTTGACAGATGTATCATCGGAAAACTTCTTTTTGCCGAAATCCTGAAGCAGATCGCTCGATATGGCCGATGCCGCCGCAAGGAGCTGTGAATCCGCTGTAGACATGGTTGCCGCGAGCATTCCCGCAAGGATTATACCGGCTATGATCGCGGGGAATATCCCGAATGAGCTTAAGAAGTTGGAAATATAAATGATGACCCTTTCAGTATTGCCGCTTCCCTCAAGGTAAGGTATGATGCCTTCGTTGCTGAGCGCAAGTCCTATGATACCGATGATTATGGCTATGCCCATTGCGAAAACGACCCAGACTGTTGCTACACGCCGACTGGTCTTAAGCTTCTCGGGATCACCTATTGCCATGAAGCGCACAAGGATGTGCGGCATCCCGAAATATCCGAGTCCCCAGGCAAGTGTCGATACGACTTTAAGGAAACCATAAGGCTGTGCGCCGCCTCCTGCCTGGTCATAAGTGGAGGAAAGCGACAGAAAGCCGGGCAAAGCCCTGGCATTTTCGAGCACCGCGTCTACGCCCCCAGCCTGTACCACACCGAATATTATGACTATGATAAGGGCGGCGGACATGCATATACTCTGTATGAGGTCGGTGGTGCTGACTGCCTTGAAGCCGCCGAGAGTGCAGTAGAGCGCGATGATTATAGCGCTCGCGATCATGGCGAAAAGGTAGTTCACTCCGAAAAGCGTGTTAAAAAGCTTGCCGCAGGCTGCAAAGCCCGAAGCGGTATAGGGTATGAAAAATATGACTATGATAACTGCTGAGACAGCCGTGAGGAAATTGCTTTTATCTCCGTATCTCTTGGAGAAATACTCAGGAACCGTGATCGCGCCGATCTTTTCCGTATAGCGTCTGAGTCTTTTTGATACAAAGAGCCAGTTCAAATACGTGCCGGCGGCAAGTCCGAGGCAGGTCCAGAAAGGATCCGCTATGCCGCTGATATAAGCAAGCCCCGGGATACCCATGAGAAGCCAGCTTGACATATCGGAGGCTTCGGCGCTCATGGCGGTCACAAGCGGGGATAATCCCCTGCCTCCCAGATAGAAATCACTGGTGTCGTCATTTCCCTTTGAAAATATGATGCCTATGAGTATCATCATAAGCAGGTAAAGAACAATAGCTGCGATCAGACAGATTTGTGTGGACATTTTTTTCTCCTCATAAAGTATTATCAGAACCTGTTTATTGCTTCTATGACTGTCTGCTGGTCTTCATCAGTCATTCCGTTATACATAGGAAGACTTAAAACCTCGTCGGCGTATTTCTCGGCGATAGGGAAGTCCCCTTTTTTATAACCCAGATACCTGTATGCCTCCTGCAAATGTGGAGGTATAGGATAGTGTATAAGTGTATCAATATCATGTTTTGCAAGATAATCCTTTAGTTCATCCCTTCTCTCACAGTGGATCACATACTGATGCCATGAGGAGTCAGCTCCTGGACGAACCTCAGGCAGTTTAACACAGGGATTGTCAATTTCTTTTGAGTACCTGCCGGCTATACGTACCCGCTCGGCGTTAAGCTTGTCAAGATGGGAGAGCTTTACGCTTAGCAGACCGGCCTGTATCTCATCCAGTCGGCTGTTTGCGCCTACTATCATGTTATGGTATCTCTTTTCACTCCCGTAATTACGGAAAATACGGAATTTATCGGCAAGCTCCGCGTTATCTGTCACTACGGCTCCACCGTCACCGAAAGCACCGCATCCTTTGCTTGGATAAAAGCTGAAGCAGCCGATATCTCCATATGTACCTGCCTTTTTATTCTTCCAGTGATTGCCGTGGCTCTGGGCACAGTCCTCGACAACTCTAAGCTTATGGATCCTTGCGATCTTCAAGATCTTGTCCATGTCGCAGCACTGTCCGTAGAGATGTACGGCAAGGATGGCTTTAGTCTTACCGGTTATCTTTTCCTCTATCTTGTCCGCGTCGATGTTATCATATCTGTCAGGCTCAACAAATACAGGCGTTCCGCCATTCATTGTTATACCCATTACACAGGCGATATACGCGTTTGAACACACTATGACCTCGTCGCCCGAACCTATCCCAAGTATCTTAAAGCTTATCCACAGGGCGTCCAGACCGGAGGCTAAGCCTATGCAATACTTCGAGCCGATATAGGAGGCCCATTTATCTTCGAAGGACTCCAGTTCATGTCCGAGTATGTACCAGCCGGATCGGAGAACATCCAGAGCCTTTTGCTCGAACTCGGCCTGATATCTTTCAAATGTAAGGTCCATGCGGTTGGCTTTGATCCTGCTCATTTAACGTTCATCTCCTTTATATATTCATCATAATCACGTATGTATTCCGATCCGTCATAGTGTGTGCTCGCAAGAACCAGGAGAACTGAATCCGGCGAAAAATCATACATATCTTTCCAGATCATATTTGGAATATAAACACCGGTCATGGGCTTGTCAAGCTCTATGATAATCTCTTCCCTGCCGTCCGTGATGCGCACCTTACTCTTTCCTGCGACATTTATGAGGACGAATTCGGATTCTCTGTTTGCGTGCTGCCCCCTTATTACTGTCGCGTCAGACTCATATATGTAAAAAACACGCTTTATTTCAAAGGGGATCGCCTCGCCGCCTTCTATGACCACGAGCTTCCCTCTTTCATCTCCGAGATCGGAGAAGTGCAATATCGGGCACATTTTTTCTAATGACATGATCAGGCCTTTCTGATTAAACGTGATATCAGGAGTAAATGCATGAGCATCATAATAACACAAATGCAGTAACAGACTCCAAAAC
Organism: Lachnospiraceae bacterium; assembly: GCA_017483425.1. Taxonomy (GTDB): domain Bacteria; phylum Bacillota; class Clostridia; order Lachnospirales; family Lachnospiraceae; genus NK4A144. The sequence continues at coordinate 4,319 of JAFUWM010000101.1, forward strand.
CAAATTCCAACATCAAATAATACCCTATAATCGCGCATTAGACAAGATTGCGCAAGATTGCCGTAGATGATATACTACATATTGTGCATTATAAACAGATGAACTACAATCTGAACCGGCTGCATGAAGAAAAAGAAAAATGGACTGAGTCAGATATAAAACGTCATTTTATACAGGAGCAGGCTTTGAAAAAAAAGATAGTAATAGTGACAGGCTGCAACGGCCAGCTGGGGAGAGCGGTAAACAGAGAATTTGCTTCGGATGACAGATATGAACTGATTAATACAGATGTTATGGCAGATATCAGTCTTGATATCACAGATGTGGATCAGGTAATGTCATTTATAAGTGAAACAGATCCCTATGCTGTTATAAACTGCGCGGCCTATACTGCAGTAGATAAGCAGGAAAATGATGCGGATCTCTCGATGAAGATAAACGCGATAGGCCCCAGAAACCTTGCGCTTGC
>JAFUWM010000102.1 GCA_017483425.1 Lachnospiraceae bacterium
ATGATCCAAAACAAAAAGCTCTTTTCGATAAGGAATACGATGATTTCCTTCTTTCTGAATTCATAATTCAAAAAATGGAAGAAGAAAATCTCTCAGTCCGTTCACTTGCTCAAAAAGCTTCTGTATCTCCCACAGTGATTCAAAAGCTTAGAAATAATGAAAGTGCTGAAAAAATCACATACAGCACATTTATGTCAGTAATCCGATCTCTTGGATACAAAATGCGACTTGAGAAACAATAAAATCATTCCCCCGAATATGTTCTTAAATTATTTGGGGGAAATGCTTAAGTTATTATCCATTTGGCATTAGCTCATCCCCCGCTGAACTTGATTATGATTTTTGCAGGATGTTGAGTTTTTTTGATAATTAAGATATTATGTTTCATAAGCGTTTGCGCGATAGTATTGGTTCTGAAATATAAATTACAAATAAATGAAGGAGAGGAAAAATGAAAGGAAACATTGTAGTAGGACAGTCCGGCGGACCTACCGCTGTGATCAATTCATCGGTAGCGGGAGTATATGTTGCGGCAAAGCAGCTCGGCGTGAATAAGGTCTATGGCATGGTGCATGGCATAGAGGGATTCCTCAAGGACAAGCTGACGGATCTTGACGAGTATCTTTCCGATGACATGGGTGTAGAGCTTTTGAAACGTACACCTTCCGCATTCCTTGGAAGCTGCCGTTTCAAGATGCCTAAGATCGAGGGTCATGAGGACGTATACGAGAAGGTGTTTGAGATCATGGAGAAGCATGATATAGAGTATCTTTTCTATGCAGGCGGAAATGATTCCATGGATACCGTAAAGATGCTTTCCGACTATGCGGCAGCTCATGGCAAGACACAGAAATTCATGGGGGTTCCCAAGACGATAGATAACGACCTGCCTATCACGGATCACTGCCCCGGCTACGGTTCATCTGCTAAATATATTGCTACATCCTTAAAAGAGGTAATAAGAGATAACGCATCATTCGGCGCGGAGAAGCCTACCATATGTATAGTGGAGATAATGGGAAGAAATGCCGGCTGGCTAACGGCAGCGGCAGCTCTTGCAAAGGGACCTGATTGTGAGGGAGTTGATGCGATCTATCTTCCTGAGAGAACCTTTGATATGGATGAGTTCATGAAGAAGGTCAAGACTCTTTCAGAGACAAGAACTTCCGTTGTCATCGCTGTATCAGAAGGCGTGAAGCTTGCGGATGGAAGATATGTATGTGAGCTTGAGGCGGATTCGGTTCCCGTTGACGCGTTCGGACATAAGCAGATGGGCGGTACGGCTACAACTCTTGCGCACAAGATTGCTGCAGAGTATGGACTTAAGACCAGAGCCGTGGAGCTTTCCACGCTTCAGAGGGCAGGTACGCATATCGCTTCCCTTACTGATATAAACGAGGCTTTCCAGGTAGGACATGACGCGGTAGTCGCTGCGGATCAGGGCAAGACCGGCGAGATGATCATCCTTAAGAGAGACTGCAGCTCACCGTATGAGTGCGGAACTTCTTCTTATGATATACACCAGATAGCAAACGTAGAGAGAGCCGTTCCGGATGAATATATCGGCTCCGATGGATGCTCGATCACGGACGAATATGTGAAATATGCCCGTCCGCTCATTATCGGCGAGCTCACTCCCATATTCGTAAACGGACTTCCCCGTCACATCCTGTGCAAAGAAGTCATCGAGTACGAGAAATAAAACAATCATGAACATTGTCTGCTTGGATATGGAAGGGGTGCTGGTGCCCGAAATATGGATCGCTTTTTCCGAGGCAACCGGCATCCCGGAACTAAAAAAGACCACCCGTGACGAGCCCGACTATGACAAGCTCATGAAGTACAGACTGGCGATATTAAAAGAGCACGAGCTGGGACTGAAAGAAATACAGGATGTCATAGCGACGATCGATCCGCTTCCCGGCGCAAAGGAATTTCTGGATGAACTGCGGAAGCTTACACAGGTGATAGTCATATCGGATACCTTTGAGCAGTTTGCTAAGCCTCTGATGGCAAA
>JAFUWM010000103.1 GCA_017483425.1 Lachnospiraceae bacterium
GCCTGCAAGGACTATGACATCGCCCTCCTTTGCGTTATGTATCGCATAGGCTATAGCCTCTTTCCTGTCGATTATCTTGATATACTCACCATCCGTCTTTTTTATTCCCGTCTCTATGTCGTCAAGTATCGCCTGAGGCTCTTCAAATCTGGGATTGTCTGAGGTTATTATCGTGAAGTCGGATAGTCTGCCGGAGACCTCGCCCATATCAAACCTTCGGTCTCTCGCCCTGTTTCCCCCGCAGCCGAAAACCGTTACTATCCTTTTAGGCTCATATTCCTTTAGAGTCGTCAAAAGACTCTCAAGCGCCATCGCGTTATGCGCATAATCTATCATGAGTGTATAGTCAGGTGAAATCTCAATCATCTCGATCCTGCCTTTGACCTTTGCAGTCCTTAAAGCTTTATTCATAGCCTCAACGGAAATATCAAAATGTCTGCACACGGCTATGGCGCAAAGCGCGTTATAAACCGTGAATCTCCCGGGCATATCGCACTGGAAGGCCGCTTCCAAAAGACCCTTGGTATCAAACTTAACGCCCAGATACGATCCGCCGTTTATCAGCTCTATATTACAGGCTGCTATATCATTTCCGGCATTCAGTCCGAATCGCTCCGCTTCGCAGTCGGAATCCTTCAATATGTCATCAATATGTCCGTCGTCACCGTTTAGTATTCCGACCCTGCACTGTCTGAAAAGAAGCGACTTGCAGTGAAGATAATCATCGAAATCCTTATGCTCGTTGCCGCCTATATGATCCGGGGAAATATTGGTGAATACTCCGTAATCAAATATGAAACCGTCGGTACGGTGCAGCATAAGCGCCTGGGAAGACACCTCCATTACGACGGAATCTATGCCTTCTTTTACCATTTCCGCAAAATAACCCTGCAGCGTTATCGACTCGGGCGTGGTATTTAATGAGGGAATATGCTTATCACCTATTATGGTTTCAATAGTGCCGACAAGCCCCACCTTATGCCCGGCATTTTCAAGCATCTCCTTTATTAGATATGTTGTTGTTGTCTTTCCCTTGGTTCCCGTCACGCCTATAGTCGTAAGCTTCTGTGCCGGATAGTCATACCATGCCGCTGAAATATACGCGAGCGCCTGCCTTGTGCTCTCTACTCTGACCACGGTCACAACGGTGTCATCCGGAAGCGCCACATCCTTTTCGGTAACTATGACCTTTGCGCCCTTATTAACTGCTTCCTCCGCAAAATCATGGCCGTCGAAATTCGCCCCCGTAATACATACAAAAAGGCATCTTTCCTCAAGCCCTCTTGTATCGTTTACAATCTTTGTAACCTCTATCCCCTCCGTGTCTCCACGTATGATGCTGTATTCAATCTCCCCCAGAAGATCCTCAAGTTTTTTCATGACAGTTCCCCTTATCTGCTTTATCTATGATCTACGTGATTTGTAATTTCGCTTACTATATTATATCCTTGTCAAATGAACCATTCAACAAGGATCCTGATGAAAAGAAGCAGCGCCGGAAAAATCGCATATCTCGGATTACTTACCTCTCTTGCGGTAATAATGGGTTATGTAGAATATCTGATACCTTTCAGGTTTCCGGTACCGGGAGTTAAACTCGGTCTTGCAAACGTAGTGATAGTTCCGGTATTATACTGGTTCGGATTGCCGGCTGCTCTTATAGTATCCGTTATAAGAATACTTATATCAGGCATTCTTTTCGGAAATGCTTTTGGCGTGCTTTATTCGCTTTTCGGTACGCTCCTGAGTCTCCTTACAATGGAACTCCTTCGTAAAACTGAAAGTTTCTCGGTGATCGGTGTAAGCGCCGCAGGCGGGGCTATGCATAACCTCGGACAAATAATCGCAGCCATGGTTATAACCGGAACTCCCGCGGTCATCCGGTATCTTCCTGTACTGCTTGTTGCGGGTGATATCACGGGCTGCCTTATAGGTCTTATAAGCGCCATGCTGCTTAAGCGTGTCCCCCTGACAGCGCCGGAATCCGCATAAAGGATCAGTAAGCAACAGAATCTATCCCGTCATCAGACTTTTTTTCTTCAGATACCTCAAGTACTACTTTGTTAGGCAGACGTGATGCTGACTGATGCAGAACTGGAACATATGTTGTGAAAGTCTTGGTTTTATTGAAAAATCAGCGGCTTTGGAGTAGTATAAAATCAAGAGAAAAATAAATCGTTACTATACAGAATTATTGATGATGTCTCGTAAGAAGAGAGGAAGAATATATGATAAAAACAATAAACGATGACAGAGTGATTACAACCGATGAAATGGAGAGGAAATACTTCGGACTGACGATACTGTACCAAATTGTTAGAGACGGATCTTTGATTTATAAAGGTAAAGTGTTAGCTGTTGCAGATTTTGCTGATGCGGAAAAACTCAGTAAAATGCAATTAGACTACCATAATAAGAACATAGAAACCTCTATGTGCTTTTCTGATAATTCTAATCAGACACTATCAGTTGTAGGTCTTGAGGTTGTGTGAAGATGTCCCTAAGTTTTGAATACTCACTATTCCCGCCCAAGTTTCACTGTATAATGAGCAGCAGAAGCAGTACACCCAACAATAATAATGATCCCTTATTCTTTAGTGGCGATCTCAAATTTGATACAGGTGCAGACATCACCTGCATTAGCGCAAATAGGTTGAATCTATATACTACGGAAGAAGAGTTTACGTCATGGATACAAACACATAATAACATCGAGATAATAAAACAAGGAAATCTTAAAAGAAATGGGATTGTGGTAACAAAATCCAAGGGAATTGACAAAGAAGCAGAGGATATAAAGGCATATGCATACCAATTAGAGGACTTTACCATAGAATCTGCAGATGGAAGTATATCACTTGGAAGCGTCCCTGTTTTTATAACATTTGATAAAAGATTTCAGACTCCGTTGCTGGGGCGTGATTTATTGAGTCTTCTTAATATTGAAATTGATAACGACAGTAATATGATGAATATTTCATCTACAGAAAAGCTTAAGAATAACAAGATAACACCCCAGTTCTTTATCAACCAGGGTATATACAACAATAGAAATATGGTTATAGAAGAGAACGCATTGTTATAAATGAATTTTCCTTTATTTCCTTTCTTTGCGGTATCTTTCCACCACTCATGTATAGTCTTTCTGAAGGTAGTGTATTTTTTTATGATCCCGCCGCGACAGGCGAGTTATTTCAAGTAAAATGCGGGTTATATGCAAAGACTGTGTTGACAGACCGGGTTCCTTGTGTAGAATTAAACGGAGTTCATATTATAAGTGATAATAGTAGCGCCTGTTATAAAGCCTTGAGAAAGGAGCAAAGAATCTATGCTTAAAGGATGGAATAATGCGCCTAAGGCATCGCTTACTATAAGGATGCTGATAGGGGCATATCTGCTGTATATCGATTACCAGATATTCGGGGATGTGATGGCGCGTGAAGGAGCTTCAAAGATAGTCATGATAACGTTTATGGTGTTTTTTGCCATAGTAGGGGTGTTCTTGATAATCATGAGCTTAAAAGCGCTGACCGGAGCAGGATCTGATAAATCCGATGAGAAGCGGAGCGATCCGGCAGATCCTGAAAAAAATCAGAGACAAAAAAATCAGAGTGGGATGGAATCAGATGATGATTTTTTATCAAAATAGGTGAAATTATTATGCAAATTGACTATGTTTCGTTGACATTTTCGTCAATTTTTTGTAATATAATCGCACTGGGCTTAAACCCGGTGAAACTATCAATTATTTTTATGGAGGATTTTGCATGAAAAAGAAAGTTTTGAGCGTTCTGCTCAGCATGACAATGGTTGCTGCGATCCTTGCAGGATGTGGCAGCTCTGCTGCGGATACTTCCGCACCTGCAGCTGATACTGCTGCGGCTGACACGGCTGCAGAGGATACGGCTGATGATGCAGCTGAAGATACGGCTGCGGATGATACTGCGGCTACAGCTGATGAGGCAGTTGAGGCAGCTGCTGAAGCTACTTCAGGCGGCGGGAGAGTTGCTGTTGCAATGCCTACACAGTCATCAGAGAGATGGATCAACGACGGCGCAAACATGAAGTCACAGCTCGAGGATCTCGGCTACGAAGTTGATCTTCAGTATGCAGAGGACGATGTCCAGATGCAGGTTTCACAGATCGAGAACATGATAGCTTCAGGCGCTGACTGCCTTGTTATCGCAGCTATCGACTCAGGCGCTCTTGTAAACGTTGAGGATCAGGCTAAGCAGGCAGGTATCCCGATCATCGCTTATGACCGTCTTCTTATGGACACGGATGCTGTTTCATACTATGCTACATTCGATAACAAGGGCGTAGGAACCGTTATCGGTACATACATCAAGGATCATGCTACAAAGGACGGCAATGAGGGTCTTGATGCTGTAAAGGCAGCAGGTCTTACAATGAACATCGAGTTCCTTATGGGATCTCCCGACGACAACAACGCTCTTATGCTTTACAATGGTCTTATGGAAGTTCTTCAGCCTTATCTTGATGACGGCACACTCGTCTGCAAGTCAGGCCGTACTTCATTTGATGACACATGTATCCTCAGGTGGTCACAGGAGACCGCTCAGCAGAACATGGAGAACTATCTCACAGGTTTCTATGCTGACGAGGATATCGACATCGTTGCAAGCGCATTCGACGGCTTCGCATACGGCGCTAAGGCAGCTCTTGAGGGAGCAGGCTATACAGAAGCTAACTGGCCTCTGATCACAGGTCAGGATGCCGAGCTCATGGCTACAAAGAACATCATCGCAGGTTGGCAGACAATGTCTATCTATAAGGATACACGTCTCCTTGCTTCAAAGTGCGTTACGATGGTTCAGGCAGTGCTTGAGGGCGCAGAGCCTGAGATCAACGACACAGAGCAGTACAACAACGGCAAGATCGTAGTTCCTTCATATCTCTGCACACCTGTCGCAGTTGACAAGAACAACTACAAAGAGCTTCTCATCGACGGCGGATACTACACCGAAGATCAGCTTGCTGAATAAGTCTTTTCAGTTATCTCTGGGGGGATTGCTTGCAATCCCCCCTTTTATTCAAAATGATGCAATCAATGTTCCATGACTGTTAAATGGGGTACGAGGGTTAGGAAAGGAATAAATACAGGATGTCTGACTATATCTTGGAAATGAACCACATTACTAAGGAATTCTCGGGCGTGAAGGCTTTGGATGATGTCAATCTGAAGGTCAAGCAGGGAGAAATACATGGTTTATGTGGTGAGAATGGAGCCGGAAAATCCACGTTGATGAACGTCCTCTCTGGCGTTTATCCACATGGCACTTATTCCGGAGATATCGTCTATAAGGGCGAGGTATGTAAATTCAGGGATTTGAAAGAAAGCGAAGCCAAGGGCATCGTTATAATACATCAGGAGCTGGCGCTTTCGCCGCTTCTTTCCGTTGCCGAGAATGTTTTTATCGGTAATGAGCAGACCAGCGCGAAAGGCGTTATCGACTGGACGGAGACGAGGAGGAAGGCTCAGGAGATGCTTGCGAAGGTAGGACTTGAGCATGAGGATGTCAACGTTCCGGTCAATTCATTGGGAGTCGGTAAGCAGCAGCTTATAGAGATAGCAAAGGCCATGGCAAAGAAGGTCGATCTGCTGATCCTCGATGAGCCTACCGCCGCGCTTAATGATGAGGAGAGCCGGAAGCTTCTTGATATCATGCTTGATCTTAAGAAGCAGGGTGTTACCTGTATCATAATATCGCATAAGCTGAACGAGCTTGAGTATGTCTGCGACGCACTTACAATAATCCGTGACGGTCACACGATAGAAACACTTACAAAGGGCGTAGATGATTTCAGCGAGGACCGTGTCATAAAGGGAATGGTCGGCCGTGAGATGACAAACAGATATCCCGTGCGCGAAGGCGTTGAGATCGGGGATGTCATCTTTGAGGTAAATGACTGGAATGTATATCATCCGGATGACGCCGAGAGGCAGATGCTCAAGGATATCAATATAAAAGTACGGGCCGGAGAGGTTGTAGGTCTTGCGGGACTTATGGGAGCCGGACGTACAGAGTTTGCAATGAGCGTATTTGGAAAGAGCTACGGTCAGAAGATCTCGGGTAAGGTTAAGATAAACGGTAAAGAGGTAGAGTTAAACAGCGTCAAGGATGCTATAGACAGCAAGCTGGCGTATGTGTCTGAGGACAGAAAGACCTACGGTCTGGTGCTGATAGATGATATCAAGCACAACATGACAATGGCTGCTTTGAGAAAATTCTTCTCGAACCACGGGGTTGTTAATTCAAATGATGAAATAGTTTCCGCGGATGAGTATATGGGTCGTATCAAGGTAAAGGCAAATTCCATAGAGCAGGCGGTCGGCTCGCTTTCCGGCGGAAACCAGCAGAAGGTCGTGCTTGCTAAGTGGATGCTGACTCAGCCCGATGTGCTTATCCTTGACGAACCCACCAGAGGTATCGATGTAGGTGCCAAATATGAGATATACTGTGTCATAAATGATCTTGCAAAGGCAGGTAAAGCCGTAATAGTCATCTCTTCTGAGATGCAGGAAATCATAGGAACGTGTGACAGGGTATATGTCATAAATGAAGGTGAGCTCGCAGGCGAGCTTAATAAGGAAGAGATCACACAGGAAAAGATCATGTCGTGCATCATGGCGCACAACAGAAAGGGAGAATAAGACATGAATAATAAAAAGACAGTCAATCTCGATATGAAACAGTACGGCATGTTCATCGTGCTGATTGCGGTATTTCTTATTTTTGCGGTCATGACAGGTGGTAAGAACCTCTCGCCCGCAAACATCAATAACCTGATCCTTCAGAACAGCTATGTTGTCATTCTTGCGACAGGTATGCTGCTCTGCGTATTGACAGGTAACGTTGACCTCGGTGTAGGCTCGGTGGTTGCGCTTTGCGGCGCTACGGTCGGAGTGCTTTTAATAGACGTGAAGGCTCCTATCCCGGTCGCTATAATCGTCGCGCTTCTCGTGGGTCTGCTCTGCGGTATGTTTTCAGGCTTCTTCATAGCGGTCATGGGAGTTCCTCCTTTCATCGTTACCCTAGCTACGATGCTTATGGGCAGAGGAGCTACATATACCATACTTCAGGCTCAGACAAAGGGACCTTTCAACGCAAGCTATAATTATATCGGAGCGGGCTTCCTTTTCCCGAATGCCAAGGTAGGCAATTTCAACCTCATCTGTCTGATAGTTGCCATAATCGCGACTGTTGTTATAGTCTATGGTGAAGTAAAGGGCATTGCTACGAAGAAAAAATACGGGTTCGCACAGAATCCTGTATGGCAGATAGTGGTAAAGGATGCAATATTTATATTCCTTATCTGGTTCGTGATGATAAAGCTCGGACAGTACAGCGGATTCCCGTTCGTGCTGGTCATCATGGGCGCTATAGTCGGCATATATTCATTTATAACGAGCAAGACAGTCGCAGGACGTCAGATATATGCTCTCGGCGGAAACCGTAAGGCTGCACAGCTTTCCGGTATCAAGACAGACCGTGTTTTCTTCTGGGTTTATACCAACATGGGCTTCCTTGCCGGTGTTGCGGGTGTTGTGCTTTCAGCAAGAAACGGATCGGCTACTCCTAAGGCGGGAGACCAGTTCGAGATGGATGCTATCGCATCATGTTACCTCGGCGGCGCAGCCGTTGCCGGTGGTGCTGGTACCATTTTCGGAGCAGTAATCGGAGCTTTCATCATGGGTGTGCTGAATAACGGAATGTCACTTTACGGATGGTCTACAGATATCCAGAAGATCGTAAAAGGCGCGGTTCTTCTGCTTGCGGTTACGGCAGATCTGATGTCAAAGAGAAAGAAGGGCTGATATGAGTAAATTATATTTCATACCCGGTTCACAGGATCTTTACGGAGAGGAATGCTTAAAGCAGGTTGCGGCAGACTGCAGGGAAATGGCTGATTTCTTTCAGGAAAAGCTTGGCGGAATAGTTGATATAGAGCTTCTCCCTACTGTTGAGACTTCAAAGATCTGCGTGGAGGATATAAGAAAAGCCCAGGCGGATGATGACTGTGTAGGAGTTATCACTTGGATGCATACTTTCTCTCCAGCAAAGATGTGGATCAAGGGTCTGCAGGAGCTTAGGAAGCCTTTGCTGCATCTTCATACACAGGCTAATGAAAAGCTGCCTTATGATGAGATCGACATGGATTTCATGAACTTAAACCAGGCGGCTCACGGAGACAGGGAATACGGATATATCCTTGCAAGGCTTAATATCCCGCATGAGGTAGTCGCCGGATACTATAAGCATGATAAGGTTATAAAGAAGATATGTCAGTTTGCCCGTGTGGCCAAGGCTATAGCTCTTTCTCATAATACGCTGGTTGCCACTTTCGGAAATAATATGCGTGACGTAGCGGTCACGGACGGCAACAGGCTCGAATCCGAGATTAAATACGGCTGGGAGATAAAGTACTGGGGCATAGGCGAGATCGCTTCTCTTGCAAAGGACGCGACAGACGCGGAAGTCGATGCCAAAATGGCAGAGTATGAAAGCAAATATACCATGGCTACGGACAATGTGGAGGCAGTCCGTGAGCAGGCGAGATATGAGGTTGCTTTTGATAAATTCATCGCAAAAAACAATGTGACGGCGTTTACCGATACGTTCCAGGATCTGCACGGCATGAGACAGCTTCCGGGCATAGCTGCACAGAACCTTATGGCCAAGGGGATAGGCTTTGGACCTGAAGGGGATTACAAGATAGCGGCGTTCTCGGCAGTCTGTATGAAGATGGCCGAAGGTCTCGATGGAGCGACGGGATTTATAGAGGATTATACATATGATCTGACAGAAGGAGAGGAGCTTGAGTTGGCTTCACACATGCTTGAAGTGCCTGCTTCATTTGCGAAGAATAAGCCTGAGATACAGGTTCATCCGTTAGGTATAGGCGGCAAGGAGGATCCGGCTCGTCTTGTATTTGACGGAGTGACAGGCAACGGAATACAGGTTACTCTCATAGACATGGGAGATCATTTCCGTATCATATGCGCGGATATCGAGCTTGTAGAGCAGCCCAAGCCTATGCCGAAGCTGCCGGTAGCGCGTATCATGTACAGACATAAGCCTAACTTCGAGATAGGAACGGCTGGCTGGTGCTATGCGGGAGGCGCTCATCACGCGGTAGTATCAACGGCTCTTGACAGGAGCGACATAGCAATGTTTGCCCGGCTTACAGGCACGGAGCTTATCTGTATCGGTAATGATACTACAGAGGCGGATCTTCAGAAATTCTTCATGCCGAAGTATTAAGGTTTTCTCGAATACGGATTTGTGTTAAAATGGTGGGTGCTGTGAGTGTCGCAAGGCATAAACAGCACCCACTTAATTTGCAGGAGATAAAAATGGCACTTAGACAGGTTAGGACTATGGGAGACCCGATCTTGGAAAAAAGATCCAAAGAGGTCACCCAGATCACTGATAGGACAAGAGAGCTGATAGACGATATGTTTGAAACTCTCTACGATCAGAACGGAGTTGGACTTTCGGCGGTACAGGTCGGCGTACTGAAACGTATAGTCGTGGTAGATGTATCTGAGGATGAGGACGATCCTATCGTCATGATAAATCCGGTGATAAGGGAATCCGACGGTGAACAGGAGGGATATGAGGGTTGTCTTTCCGTTCCGGGAAAGACAGGCAAGGTAAAGAGACCTAATCATGTGATAGTTGATTTTCTGGATGAGGATCTGAATCCGCAAAGCATGGAGGGCGAGGAAGTATTCGCAAGATGTATCTGCCATGAATGCGACCATCTTGAAGGTAAGCTGTATGTAGAGAGGGTGGACGGTCCGCTGCAGGATATGGATGATGTGCAGGAAGAGCAGCAAAACAGAAGAAAAAAGAAAAAGAAGATAAAGAAGTAATGGAGCTGCGATGAGGATAATCTTTATGGGTACGCCTGACTTTGCGGTAAATACCCTTGATGCGATAAATAAAGCAGGACATGAGATAGCGCTTGTGGTCACGCAGCCTGATAAGCCAAAGGGCCGGAGCGGCGCTCTTCATATGAGCGACGTGAAGCAGTATGCGATACAGCATAAGCTTGAGGTATTCCAGCCGGAGAAAGTTAAGACTCCCGAGGCAGTAGCAAGGCTTAAGGAATACAAACCGGAGCTTATCGTAGTGGCAGCTTTCGGGCAGATATTATCAAAAGAAATACTTGAGATGCCGGAGCATGGATGTATAAATGTCCATGCATCTTTATTACCAAGGCTCAGGGGGGCATCCCCCATACAGTCAACAATCCTTGAAGGGGATAAAGAGACAGGGGTTACGATCCAGCAGATGGGAGAGGGACTCGATACCGGAGACATTATCTTACAGGAGAGCATACCGATAGAGGACAGTGATACAGGGGGAAGCCTGTTTGATAAGCTTGCGGAACTTGGAGCAGCGCTTGCGGTCAGGACGATAGATGACATAGCATCAGGCAGGGCGGAGCGTACACCTCAGGATGAGGAGAAAGCGACCTACGCAAAAAAGATAGAGAAGAATATGGGGCTGATCGACTGGGATAAGAGTGCTGAAGAAACAGAGCGCATGGTAAGAGCCCTCGATCCATGGCCCTCCGCGTTTACGCATATTGACGGAAAAATGCTAAAGATATGGAGGGCGGCAGTCGTTGATCAAAGAAATGGAGTTTCAGCATCCAATGTCGATTACATGCCAGGAACGGTAGTAGATGTTACAAAAGATTCCGTGACTGTTTCCTGCGGGAAGGGTGCCCTTTCATTGAACGAGGTGCAGCTTGAGGGAAAAAAACGTATGGCAGTCCATGATTTTCTCCTTGGATATAAGATAAGCGCGGGAACGGTATTGGGACGTTAATTTTGGGGTAACTCAAATTGGCTATTTTAAGGGTTATTTGATAAGATAGGTAAGAAGCGCAGAAGCGAGGTGATCTTATGTATTACGGATATGGATTTGACTGGACATATATCTTACTGATCATCGGAGTTGTGATCTCAGGCATAGCGTCGATGAAGGTAAACTCAACTTTCAAGAAGTATGCGAAGATAGGCTCTACATCGGGGATGACAGGAGCTGAAGCGGCGCAGAAGATATTGTACTCAGAGGGTATAATGGATGTCCGGATACAGCATGTAGCCGGGAATCTGACGGATCACTATAATCCCGCAACCAAGACGGTAAATCTCTCGGATGCTACATATGCTTCATCATCTGTCGCGGCTGTGGGAGTTGCGGCTCATGAGTGCGGACATGTGATACAGCATCACAGGGGATATGCCCCGCTTAATATAAGGACCGCTCTTGTACCGGTCGCAAATATCGGTTCAAGAGCAGGCATTCCCATCATACTTATTGGCATGTTTTTGGGTGCGAATCAGGCACTTATAAATCTGGGGATACTTGTGTTTTCATTCGGAGTTCTGTTTCAGATCGTTACGCTTCCGGTTGAATTTGACGCGTCAGCGAGAGCACTCAGACTGGTCGGGACACTTGGAATACTAAATCCTGATGAGGTAAAGGATACTAGAAAAGTGCTTAAAGCAGCAGCCATGACGTATGTGGCATCGGCATTTGCGGCGATACTTTCATTATTGAGGTTGCTTATACTCTTCGGTGGAAACAGGAGACGGAACTAGGTGGGTGGCTTTAATACAAGACTTATAGTTTTGGATACATTGATGAAGTATGAAAAGGAGGGGATGAAGCTGAAACCCCTCCTGCTTGATGTACAGGGGAAATATGATAGTGCGGACAGGCGGGACAAAGCGTTTATGAGCAGTCTGGCAGAGGGAGTTGTTGAAAGACTGATCACACTTGACTGGATCACAGACCGGGTGTCAAGCCTTAAAACCGGCAAAATGAAGCCTGTTATAAGGATGATACTGAGAATGGGCGTTTACCAGCTTGTTTTCATGGATCATGTGCCCGATAGTGCCGCGGTTAACGAATCAGTGAAGCTTGTCCGGCTGAAGCATATGGACGGGCTTGGCGGTTTCGTGAACGGAGTGCTGAGAGGCGTGATAAGGTACAGAGACAGAGGGATAGTATATCCTGACGCAAAGACGGAATACTCGGTTCCGGACTGGATAGCGGAAATGCTTCGCGGCACATATGGAGAAGAAAAGACCTTAAGGCTGATGGAAGAGAGCGTTTCAGAAAGTCCTTTGTATCTGAGGGTGAACCGGAACCGGACAGATACCGGCAGCCTCATAAAGCTGCTTGATGAGGAAGGGATAAAGGCAGAAAAGGTATCGGAAGACGACAATATCTACCCATATACGCTTTCGGTAAAGAGCGGGAGGCTAATACCGGCTGAATCTGAAAGCTTCAATAAGGGAATGTATTCCGTTCAGGATTTCTCGTCTCAGAGGGCTATATATGAACTGTGGGACATTGCGGGAGTTTACATAAATAAGAAAAATATAGTTGACATAAATGTTATTGATCTCTGTTCAGCACCTGGAGGAAAGACCTGCTTTATGGCTGAGCTTTTATCCGGCAGGAGCTTCAGCATTACCGCATATGACATATCGGAGTCAAAGCTTGAAAAGATTCGTCAAAATACTGACAGAACAGGAGTTAACGGGGTTGAGACAAAGGTGAAAGACGCGTCGGTTTATGCTCCGGAGCTTGAAGAAAAGGCGGACATCGTCATAGCGGATCTTCCCTGTTCAGGACTTGGGGTGATCGGAAGAAAAGTCGACATAAAATATAGAGTACAGCCGACCGATATTGCTGAATTATGTAAATTACAGCGCAGCATGATAGATAATGCTTTGAGATATCTTAAACCCGGCGGGATCCTTATGTTTTCAGTCTGTACCGTAACAAAAGAGGAAACGTCAGAGCAATCTGACTATATACAGAAATACGGGTTACATAAAATTACTGAGCGGCTGAATCTTCAGGGTGTGGAAGCCGGGGACGGCTTTTATTATTCAATATGGCAAAAGTGAAAGAAATATTTGACTACACAAAAGATGAACTTGGAGAAATGCTTGCGGCAAAAGGCGTGAAGCCTTATCGCACAAAGCAGATCTTCTCATGGCTTCACGCGAAAGGAGCGAGGTCGTTTGACGACATGACTGATATTCCGAAAGACTTAAGGGTGTCTCTTGCGGCAGATCATTCTATTGGAGCGCTTTCAATCGAGACCGTACAGAAGTCAAAGCTTGACGGCACCAGAAAGTATTTATTTCGCCTGTACGACGGGGGGCTTATAGAGGGCGTCTTTATGGAATACAGGGACTGGAATACAGTCTGTATATCCTCCCAGGTCGGATGCGCCATGGGATGCCGGTTATGCGCCTCAACGGTAAAGGGGTGTGAAAGGGATATGACTGCGGGGGAGATGGCACTTGAAATCTATGAAATGGAGCGGGATGCCGGAAAAAGAATATCTAATGTAGTCGTGATGGGATCAGGCGAACCCCTTTTGAATTACGAAAATCTGATGAGATTTACAGATATAATAACTGACAGTGACGGGAAGGGTATATCGCAGAGGAATATAACCGTATCGACCTGCGGGATAGTGCCCGCGATAGAGAGGCTCGCGGGGGAGAAGCTCCACGGGGATCATCTTCAGATAAACCTCGCGATATCGCTCCATGCGGCAACTGATGAAAAAAGACGTAAACTTATGCCGGTTGCAAAAAAATACGATCTGAAGCAGCTTATGGGGGCAGCGGACAGGTATTACGACAGTACGCACAGGCGGCTGACCTTTGAATATGCCCTTATAGAAGGTGAAAACGATTCAGAAGGGGATGCAAAGGAGCTTGCGCGTCTGCTTAAGGGGAAAAACGCGCTTTTGAACCTGATACCGGTAAATCCGGTGACAGAGAGCGGGCTGAAGCGCCCCGACAGACGAAAATGCGAGGCTTTCAAAAATAAACTTGAAAACTTTGGAATAAATGGTAGTATAAGAAGGGAACTTGGCTCCGATATAGATGGCGCCTGCGGACAGCTGAGAATGCGCAGTACAGCGGAAATCAGCAGGATGCGTGTCTGATCGGGCTTTCTTTTGTTGTGTGGAGGCAGGAATGATAAAGACCTTTTCCATGACCGATATGGGTCAGAAAAGGAAAGTTAATCAGGATTTTGTGTATACATCGGAGAAGCCAGTAGGGAATCTTCCGAATCTCTTTATAGTGGCTGACGGCATGGGAGGACATGCCGCCGGTGATTATGCTTCGAGGTTTACGACAGAGACGGTGGTGTCGGATATAAGCGACTCTCATGAGCAGAATCCGATCCGGCTCATAAGGCACGCGTATGAGACTGCAAATGCCGCGATCATTGAGGAAGCGAGACGCCTGCCGGATCATGAGGGTATGGGAACGACCCTTGTTGTTGCGACTATCATAGACGAGTATCTCTATGTGGCAAATGTGGGAGATTCCAGATTGTATGTCATAGATGACAGGATAAGCCAGATAACCAGAGATCACAGTCTTGTGGAGGAGATGGTAAGAGCCGGCGAGTTAGATGAATCGGCGGCAAGGGTTCATCCTATGAAAAACAAGATAACGAGAGCCATTGGCGGAGATTATGATA
The DNA here is from genome assembly GCA_017483425.1 of Lachnospiraceae bacterium. Lineage (GTDB taxonomy): Bacteria > Bacillota > Clostridia > Lachnospirales > Lachnospiraceae > NK4A144. The sequence continues at coordinate 14,568 of JAFUWM010000103.1, forward strand.
TCCGGGTCGATTTTTTTGACATGAAGCTGAATCCGGAGGATAAGATACTGATGTGCACCGACGGGCTCACCAACATGGTAGAGGATGAGGAGATCAGGATGACCGTTAAAAGCTCACCTGATGTGGTCAGTGCGGTACAGAGGCTTATAGACAGAGCCAATGGAAACGGTGGATATGACAATATAGGGATAGTGCTCATAGAGCCTTTTGCCCGGGATTGATAAAGACAGAGGGAACGTAAGTAATGATCAGTGAAGGAATAGTGCTGGCAGACAGATATGAGATAATAAGCCGTATCGGTACGGGAGGCATGTCCGATGTGTATAAGGCGCAGGATATGAAGCTTTCCCGTTTCGTGGCTATAAAAGTGCTCAAACAGGAATATGCGGAGAATCAGAACTTCGTGACAAAGTTTCATGCCGAGGCACAGGCCGCGGCAGGGCTTATTCATTCCAATATAGTGGGTGTGTATGATGTCGGAGAGGACAACGGCCTGCAGTATATTGTAATGGAGCTTGTCGAGGGCATCACGCTTAAGCACTACATTGAAAAGAAGCTCAGACTTTCGGTGAAGGAATCTATAAGCATCGCCATACAGATGGCGCAGGGACTTGAGTGTGCGCACAAGGCGGGCATAATTCACAGGGATGTAAAGCCTCAGAATGTCATAATCTCAAAGGACGGCAAGGTCAAAGTCACGGACTTCGGCATAGCTAAAGCGGCAACGAGCGAAACAATAACCTCCAACGTGATGGGATCTGTGCACTACACGTCCCCGGAGCAGGCACGCGGAGGATATTCAGATGAAAAGAGTGATATTTATTCACTGGGTATAGTGCTGTTTGAAATGCTCACTGGAAGGGTTCCTTTTGACGGGGATACGACCGTGACGATCGCGATACAGCATATCCAGGACGCGATGCCGAGCCCAAGGGAATTTGTAAATGACGTGCCTGTCAGCATAGAGCAGATCATATTCAAATGCACCGAGAAAAATTCCGACAGAAGATATTCCTCAATGGGAGAGGTCATAGCAGATCTGAAGCAGTCACTTCTTACGCCTGACGAGAATTTCATAAAGCGTATCCCGTCAGGAGGAGCAGGCGGCGCGACGAGGATGGTCACGGAGGATGACATCAAATCCATAAAGACCCGAACGGGCACAATAGATGTGGATGAATCGCTCATATCCGCATATAACCGTAATAAGGATCGTGAGGAAATAAAGGAGATACAGGAAGAGGAAATACTGGAAAGACACAGGAAGAAAAGACCTCAGGATGCCGGAGTTGTGGCAGATCCCGAAAGGCAGAGAAGAAAAGCCAGAGAGATAGACGAGAGAGAGGAATTTGAAGAGGAGGAGATCCGGCGCAAGAGAAAAGAAGCAGCCGCCAGAAAGCGGAGGGAGCAGGAGAGAGAGTCCCGCAGGATAGACAGCAGAACCGAAAAACGCAGAAGCAGCGAAAAAGGCAGCGACAGAAACGACAGCAGGCGCAGAGCAGGTGATGAGAGGCAGCGTGCGAGAACATCCGGCAACAGGAGCGGTACGAGGACATCTTCGGCACGGAGAGGTGACAGATACCGTGTAGATGACGATATGGATGATAAGATGACGCTGATAATGCGCATCATCGCTGTCATTGTAGGCATTATCATACTGATACTTATAGTCTTTATCGCAAGACGGGTCATAGAGGTAAGAGATGGCTCAGTATCGGAAAATGAGGCAGTATCTGATAATATTGTTTTGCAGGATGTAACGGGGCAGAGCTTTGATTCCGCAAAATCAGCTTTGGAATCGGCAGGCTTTGTGGTACAGGCAAGCTATGAAGCCTCAGATGATGTGGAATCAGGTTTTGTGGTTTCTCAGGATCCTGTAGCGGGAAGCCAGATACCGGAGGGATATACCGTCACATTGGTTGTAAGCTCCGGCACGGGAAACATATCCGTTCCCAGCCTGATGAATTCGACGGCAGCAGAGGCTAAAGTTGCTCTGGAGAATATGGGACTTAAAATGTCGCTTACAGAGGGGAATTCAGACACGGTTCCGTCAGGGTCGGTGATCTCGCAAAGTCCTGAAGCGGGCGCCATGGTAGCTCCAGGTTCGACTGTTGCAGTGGTCATAAGTACCGGAGCCGGCAGCGAGACAGAGGAGATACCCGAGGGAAGCGTTGCGGTTCCTAATATAATCGGAATGTCTGAAACAGAGGCAAAGACCGCATTGACCGCTTCAGGTCTTTCATGGTCTTCGATCACGGAGCAGCATTCCGACAGCGTGGTAGAGGGCAAGGTAATATCCCAAAGCGTGGAACCCGATACTTTGATATCAAGCGGCGCAAGTGTTGATTTTGTGCTGAGTCTCGGTCCCGAAAATGTCCAGCCCCAGATATTCTCACAGAATGTGCAGGCTCCTTCCGGATACGCAGAGGGCACTGCCGCCAGCATTACGCTTACGGGAAATAATTCGGGAAAGTTATACGGACAGAAGGACGTGACAGAGTTCCCAGTAACTATACAGATAGCCTCAACCGATGTTGACAGTGCGGACACTGCCGGAATATTTACAATATCATATACTGCAAGGGTAGAAGGTGAGAATGAGGACGGAAGCACCTACACATCCGACCAGCAGAGTACCGACAGTTCACAGAGCATTGCTTTTTCCAACTAGACGGGTAGGGAATGCTTGAAGGCAGGATACTTAAAGGGATCGGCGGTTTTTATTATGTATATACGGATGAAGGAGTATATCAATGCCGCGCGAAGGGTCTTTTCAGAAAGAAATCCTTTAAGCCTCTGGCCGGAGACAGATGCCGCATAGAGCTTACACATACTGATGATGTGGAGGGGAATGTGGTCGAAATACTCCCCCGGAGCAATGCCCTTATAAGACCCCCTGTCGCAAATATCGATCAGGCGCTCATTATCTTTGCGATGCACAGTCCGGAGCCGGTATGGGGGCTTCTGGACAGATATCTCATTACGATGGAAAGAGCCGGGATCGGAGCTGTCATATGCATAAATAAGGATGATCTGGCGGAGGCTGCAGAGCAGGCTGAAGTAAGCAGAATATACGGAAAAACCGGATACCGGCTCATCTTTTCGTCAGTCGTGGAATCTGACGGCCTGGACGAGCTTCGTGAAGCGCTTGACGGGAAAGTTACATCCGTAGCAGGGCCTTCGGGCGCCGGGAAGTCGTCTGTTATAAATGCTCTTGTCAGGAAGGATCTGATGGAAACCGGAGAGATAAGCCGCAAGCTGGGACGCGGTAAGCAGACTACGAGGCATACGGAACTGGTATATCTGTGGGAGGATACGTTTATATTTGATTCTCCCGGGTTTTCCGCCATGGAGCTTCCCGATATGGAGGCGGCAAATCTTACAGACTGCTATCCGGAGATGAGACAGTTTAAGGGTCAGTGCTTTTATGCGGACTGCACACATACACATGAGCCGGACTGCAGGATAAAGGAGGCTCTTGACGCAGGAGAAATATCCAGGGAGCGCTATGATTCCTATGCGGATATATATAAGGAATTGACGGAACGGAGGAATTATTGATATGGAGTACAAGTTTCATCCTTCGATACTGGCCGCGGATTTTAAGAATCTGGGTCATGACATAGAGAGAGTCGTAGAGGCGGGCGCCGACGGCATACACATTGATGTCATGGACGGTGACTTCGTGCCGCAGATATCTTTCGGAATGCCCCTCATCAGATCGATAAGGAGCGCTACCGATGTGACTTTTGACGTGCATCTGATGGTGACAAATCCGGAGAGATACATAGAAACCTTTGTGGAGTGCGGAGCGGATATAGTAACGATCCATGCAGAGGCTACGAGGGACGTGGAGAATGCACTGAAGCAGATAAGACGCGCAGGTGTCAGGGTAGGACTTGCGCTTAATCCCGGTACTTCGCTGTCAACCCTTGATTATATAATCGATGATGTGGACATGGTTCTGCTCATGACAGTAAATCCAGGGTTCGGAGGTCAGAAGTATATAGAAAAGGCTACAAGAAAGATAAAGGCACTAAGAGCCATGGCCCGCAATGAAGAAAGAGATCTCGACATAGAAGTCGATGGCGGAGTTGTAGCCGAAAATCTGCATACGGTTCTTGAGGCAGGCGCCAATATAATTGTCATGGGTTCCGCGGTATTTAACGGAGACGCGGCAGAGAATACAAGAAAGTTCAAGGAAGAGATAAGACAATTTTCAGGCTGAGAGAGTTTATTGAAGAACATATCCGCCTTGTTATCGCGGCTGCGGTATTAATAATCTTTATCCTGTCCGGATTAGTATGGAGAAAAGCAGTACCCGGATTAAAGGGCGGGCAGCTATGGGAAGAAAAGACCATAGAGCTCGGCGACAGTCTTAATGAAGATCCCTCTTACTATGTGACCGGAAACGACTGGTTCATGGATCATGTAAAGATCGATATCTCGGATGTAAACACGCATACCGTAGGTGACTATAAAGTGCGGGCTGTAAGCCTTTTCAGCATATACACATATAAGATACATGTGCGGGATACGACTCCGCCTGTGCTTACGATCGGAGATGGATGGAAAAACGTCCTTGAAACAGGCAAAATGTACGACCCGGATATAATCGGCGCCGAAGCTAAGGATCTTAGCGGATTATCCTTTGTGAAATATTATTATAACGGGCAGGAGATAGAAAAACTTCTGTTTACTGAACCCGGAAGACCTGAGATCACGGTAAGAGCTACTGACGGCAATGCGAACAGAGCCGAGAAAACCGTAACGCTTTTTGTGGATTCTCCTCCCAGATTTTATGGCGTACATGATCAATATATGCTGATAGGAAGCGGAGAGGATGATGTAGATCCGGTATTTGCATATGATGAAGTGGACGGCGGGCTCACGGCTGAGATAAAAAGGGATCTTTCAAAGGTTGATTTTAAAAATATAGGAGACTATCGGGTAACATACAGCGTTACGGACGGATACGGACTGGATAGCAGTGTCGCGAGCACGATCCATATCGTGTCATCAAGGCAGCGTGTAGAGGAGCATAAGGATGACTGTGTGATAATCCCGGAGGATTTCGCGCATGCGGTAGAGGAAGGATTTTTCACATATGAGCCCTTGGAGAAGCCTGACAGACAATGGGTCGTAGATAACTGCGATGTCACTTTGATAAATCTGTATACGCTGCGGGATGATGGGAGCTCAAGCAGCGGATCGGCCTTTATCTATGAGATCACTCCGGAATATATATATATGGTTTCTGCCTATCATGTCACGGGATTTCTCGAGGGAGAGCCTTTGTGGCTTACATTCTATGACGGAAGCAGGATAAGGATGACAATGCGATCCATAAGGCTCAGCGCCGGAAACGAGGCATCGCTTTTCAGAGTGCCGGTTTCGGGAATACCGTACCACACGCTTGTGAGGCTTAGGGAGGTGACAACTGATGAGGAAATCTATGATTATGTGGGAGCCGGCACTCCGCTTTTGGAGTATTGCAGAAACTGGCGCGGCGGAGAGATAGAGAGTCTGATAAAGGATGTAAACGTTATTTCCTTTACGCTGTCGGAGATACAGAAGAAGTTTGTAGACCAGGGATCATATTATACGACGACCAGAAAGTCTGTGAGCGGCATGAGCGGTACGGCTGTCTTTGACCTGAGAGGAGTTCTTGCCGGCATATGCAGCAAGACGATGTATCCGCTGGAAACCGAGGAGCCTAAGTATCGGAACGGCTGTGATTTCGTGCTCAGGGTCGACGATATAGATGCTCTTATGGACAGAGCTAAAGAGCTTGCAAAATAAACATTAATATGCTAACATACCTGTTTGTAGAAAAAACATATACCGAAGGGAGACTTTTTTATGTCAGGAGTCAGGATATTTTTATATATAGTATTTATGATAATCTGCGTAGCGCTTACTTTCATAGTGCTTGCACAGGAAGGAAAGAGCGCGGGATTAGGAGCGATAAGCGGAATGGCTGATACATACTGGGGCAAGAATAAGGGACGCTCCATGGAGGGCAAGCTTCAAAAGATCACTATAGCGTTGTGTGTTCTGTTCATGGTGATCGCGCTTGTACTTAATATAAAGGCATTCTGAGACAGACAGCAACAGAAATGGTATGATCACGCTCCTGAGTTTTCAGGGGCGTTTTTTGCTGATACAATTTCAAAACCTATGAAAAAAGATAAGAGGAAAAATAAAAAAATACATAACGGTAAGAGGATAAAGAGCCGGAAGATAAAAGGGATGTTTCAGGCTACACCTGCAGGATTCGGATTTGTGAAGGATGAGAGCGGTGGTCAGGAGTTTTTTATTCCCGCAGACAGTACGCGCTCGGCAATGCACGGAGATTTGGTAGAGATCCATGTGACAAAGCCGTCAAAAGGGAAAAAAAGCGCGGAGGCGGAGGTAACCCACATCATAGAGAGAGTGACTGAAACTATAGTGGGAACCTTTGAAGCGGGCATCAAAAGCAGACGAACCGGTGATATCGCGTTTGGATTTGTGATCCCGGATAATAAACACTATACGGATGACATCTTTGTAAGCCGTGAGCGAAGCAAGGGGGCTAAAGACGGGGACAAGGTCGTTGTCCGCATCACGGATTACGGTAATAAAAGCAGGAACCGTAAGAGCGAGGGAATAATTACCGAGATACTCGGAGACATAAACAGTCCCGGAGTAGATATTACCTCTGTCGTAAGGAGCTACGGGCTGCCTGAGAGCTTCCCTAAAGAGGTGAGGCTTGAAGCGGAGAGGATGGCCTTGCCTGTAAGCGAGCAGAAAATACGCGGCAGGAAAGACCTAAGGGATATCGTTACGATCACCATAGACGGGGATGATTCAAAGGATTTTGATGATGCCGTAAGTCTTGTAAAGAAGAACAACGGATGGGAGCTTGGAGTACATATAGCGGATGTCAGCGAATATGTAAAAGAGGGCTCGGAGCTTGACAGGGAGGCGCTTAAAAGGGGAACCTCCGTATATCTTCCCGACAGGGTCATACCGATGCTGCCGGAGATTTTGTCAAATGGGATATGCTCGCTTAATCCTGACGAGGAAAGGCTTACATTATCATGTATCATGACTCTTGATGAAAAGGGAAAGGTTAAAAAATCAAGGATCACGGAGAGTGTGATAAGAAGCCGGTACAGGATGACATACGGCAATGTGCAGAAGATACTGGACGGGGATGAGACTCTTATAAAGAGGTATGAGGATATAGTTCCCATGCTCATTGACATGCGCAGGGTATCCGGACTGATACGAATGAGAAGGGTAAAGCACGGAGCGATAGATTTCGATCTGCCTGAAGCGGAGATAATCCTTGATGAAGACGGACGGACATCAGATGTCAGGATACATGAGAGGAATGACGCTACGAAGCTGATAGAGGATTTCATGCTTCTTGCGAATGAAACCGTGGCCTCAACCTTTGCCGCTATGGGAACACCTTTTATTTACAGGATACATGATGATCCGGACGAGGACAGGATAAGGGAGCTTGCCTTTTTTGTGACAAGGTTCGGATATCATATGAAGCAAAAGAAAGACGGAAACACGGGGGCAAAGGAACTGCAGAAGCTCATCGGGGAAGCGGAAGGCACAGATGCCGAAAGGCTTATCAGAACCCTTGCTTTAAGGGCGATGTCGCAGGCAAAGTACTCCACTGAGTGCAGCGGGCATTTCGGACTGGCTATGGAGTATTACACTCATTTCACATCACCGATAAGACGCTATCCTGATCTGCAGATACATCGTATCATAAAAGAATATCTGAGATTTGAGCTTGATGATGCGAGAGCGGCGCACTACAGGGAGATACTCGGGAAGATTGCGGACAGATCGAGCTCTCTGGAGAGACGGGCTGATGATGTGGAGAGGGAAGCTGACAAACTGAAGATGGTTGAATATATGCAAAAGCATATCGGAGAAGAATACGACGGAATAATCTCCGGGGTCACAGACTGGGGCATATATGTGGAGCTTCAAAACTGCATAGAGGGCATGATACCGCTTCGTGATATGACAGATGATTATTATGAACTTGATGAAACAAGGTATCAGGTAAGAGGCAGAGCAACAGGCAAAAGGTACGGACTTGGAGAGCCTGTAAGGGTTGAGGTTATCAGAGCGGACAAGGTAGCTGTGGAGATAGATTTTGGTATAGCGGAGTAAGGATATGGAAAGTAATAACGGAAAAAGACTGATAGTTAATAATAAAAAAGCTTTTCATGATTATTTCATAGAGGAGCAGCTTGAGGTAGGCATAGAGCTTTTCGGTACGGAGGTAAAATCAATACGCGCTGGTAAATGCTCTATAAAGGAGGCTTATATAGACGCCAGAAGCGGGGAGCTTATCATATATGGCATGAATATCACTCCTTATGAAAAGGGTAATATTTTCAATAAGGATCCGCTTCGGGAAAAGAGGCTTCTGGCACATAAAAAGGAAATAATGAAGCTTCAGGGGCAGCTTACCCAGAAAGGTTATACGCTGCTTCCGCTGGAGGTTTATCTGACACGGGGAAAGGTCAAGCTCCTTATAGGACTGGGACGTGGCAAAAAGCTCTATGACAAGCGGGAGAGCATAGCCAAAAAGGATATGCGCCGTGAGACGGAAAGAGAGTTTAAGGTAAAGAATCTTTGATTATACATTCATTCTATCTGTGCCGGACTTGTATTTCAGGTTCCGGCTGTGGTAGGATGTACCTGTTCTGAATAATAGCATTTATATCTGATCGTCTGAAAATTTCAAAATTATTCTCATTTTTCTATTACGAGGAGGAGCTATGTATCTATGCGGTAACAGATACAGAGTGATCGGTCGCCTTGGTGAAGGCGGCTTTGGAGATGTTTATCTCGCGGAAGACCGGATACTTAAAAAGACATGGGCAATAAAGGATATAGGGGAGAGCGACCGGATATCTTATTCACTGGTAAGGTCGGAGGTCAGCGTGCTCGCAAAGGTCTCACATCCCGGGATAGTCAGGATCACGGATGTATTCAGGTCGGACGGACATATTTATATTGTAATGGATCATATTAAGGGGATGAACCTTAAAGAGCTGATGAACCCGGACAGAAAGCTGTCTGAAAAAATGCTTTTCAAGTGGTCTGCGGAGCTGTGTGATGCGATATCATATCTGCATCACATGAACCCTCCCGTGATACTGTGTGACATAAAGCCGCAGAATATAATGGTAAAGCCCGACGGACATATAGTGCTTATAGACTTTGGCGCGGCTATACCATACGCATCGGATGACAAAGATGAACTGTCCTTTATAAGCAGAGGATACGCATCGCCGGAGCAGTTAAGGGGGGACAGGGCGGATATAAAAAGCGAGATATA
>JAFUWM010000104.1 GCA_017483425.1 Lachnospiraceae bacterium
ATCCGGAAAAATTCCAGTAGGGAGTAACCTCTGCAAGCTCCTCTAAAAACACCAGATATCCGTTGTCGATATCCTTTGCGTATGTCATTGCATGAACCGGATTTGTAAAAACCCTTAAATTGATCCCGTATTCATCACAAAGCTCCACTATCTGCCTTATATCCTCGATCGACTGCTCCCTCGGGTAGTAGTAATCAGACCACCAAGCCTCCGCCCCGTCATAATTAAAGGCCGGCGGTATTTCAAGATTCTCCGTGCCTGTATCGAGAAGCCTCATCTGATAATCAGGATCATAGTCCTTTTCCTTATGCTCTTTCATGACCTCTATGGACTGTGAAAGCGTGATCAGGTCAAAGTATCTTAAATAAAACCCTGTCCTGTCAGAGAGATTCCCGTCCCAGGGGAAAGGCAGCCGGTAAAGCTGGTTATAGTGAAAATCGGGATCAACAAAATATGATATGTCATCCACGCCGATAGTTACGTTTTTGGGGATGATGCCCCTCCGTATCATATCCTTAAGGTTCTGCAGATGCTCCGCCGGAGTTCCCTCAGAATACATCATGTCGTAATAAATGCCGTCGTTCATCTTTTTGACATCCATGAACCCTACCCTTGACGAGCCGAAAAGGAATGAATCATATTTGTCCGGATGACTCAGTACATTATGCATCTTCATATAGTTTTTGTTCGGCTCCACCCCGTTATTTCTGGGCGCGGAGACATGGAAAATATTGAACGGATCTATGATCACCGAGAACGGTATGAAGATAACGCCCAGTATCAGCGCGAACACTATGCATTTTACAACGAATTTCTTAGTATCTTTTTTCATAAGCGCTCAAAAAGAAAAGTATATAAACTCCTGATGCTGTCCGCCGTTCAACGACATGACAATTATAAACACTGTCAGTCCCGTATATATTATCCATCTGGGTATCAGTGGCAGCTTTCCGTACAGCTTGTAAATATCATGCTTTAGCCCTATGAGATCGACTGCCATCAGAGTCACGAGCATTACTGCTATCCCTGTCAGCTTGTAGCCGTCAAGCACCATGTTATTTAGCATCATGATCCACGAGCCGGCTATATGCCCCAGTCCCCTTGGCATATGCGAAGCAATATATAACGCGTCCGATGTATTATTCGCCCTGAAGAAGCTCCACGCAAAAGATACCATCGCGAACGTAAGTATCCCGTGTCCTATGTTCCATGGAACGCTCCTCACTATATCCCTTTCCTTCTTTTCCCTGTTTGCCTTTTTTGATAAATGCTTGTGACAGAAATCCTCAACCACCTGATATACGCCGTGCAGTCCGCCCCAGATCACAAATGACCAGTCAGCCCCGTGCCACAGGCCGGACAGCAGCATGGTTAACATAAGATTAAGATCATGTCTGCCCTCACTGACCCTGCTCCCGCCCAGCGGAATATATACATAATCCCTGAACCATGATGACAACGAAATATGCCATCTGGTCCAGAATTCCTTATCGGATCTTGAGTAATACGGGCTCCTGAAATTCTCCCTGCATTTTATCCCGAAAAGCCTTGCAGTTCCTATCGCGATATCGGAGTAACCCGAAAAGTCACAGTATATCTGGAATGTATAAAAAACCGTCGCCATGATCAGTGTAAGTCCGAAATACATTCTCACATTGTCAAATATATAATCCACATATCTTGCAAGCGTATCCGCAATGATGAGTTTCTTGAAAAATCCCCAGAGCATCTGCCTTAATCCGATGACGGCTTCGTCATAATCAAACTCCGGCGGCTCGTTTATCTGCGGCAGGATATCCCCCGCCCGGTTTATGGGACCGGAGAGAACACTGGGAAAGAAAGCCACAAACGTAAAATATTTAAGGAAATTTCTTTCTGTCCTGATCTTTCCCCTGTAGACATCGACAACGTAACCTATGGCCGCGAAGCTGTAAAAAGATATTCCAAGAGGCAGCGCAAGCTTCAGCGTCGACGGACTGAAGCTTATGGATACCGCTCTGCATACGGCGGCAAGCGTATCCAGAGTGAAATTCGCATATTTGAAAAAGGCAAGCAGCCCGATAAC
>JAFUWM010000105.1 GCA_017483425.1 Lachnospiraceae bacterium
ATCCCCTATAAGCCTGATCAGGAGCCAAACCATATCGACCGCATAGGAGACGGGGTCAGGAAAGAATATGAGAAAACACTCGTACCTGCGGGCATGGAAAACGTGAAGATATACGCTGAAATGGGGCGCTTCATGATGGGGCCATACGGAGCGCTTATAACCAGAGCGATCCATGAGAAGCATATCTATAAGGAATACATAGGAGTTGACGCCTGTGCCGCAAATCTCATGCGTCCTGCCATGTACGGCGCATACCACCACATCACTGTGCTCGGCAAGGAGGATGCACCGGATGATCACCGCTATGATGTGGCAGGCTCTTTGTGCGAGAATAATGACAAATTCGCGATAGACCGGCTTCTGCCGAAGATAGACATGGGAGATCTGCTCTATATCCACGATACCGGCGCGCATGGATTCTCAATGGGATACAACTATAACGGCAGGCTTTGGAGCCCCGAGGTACTGCTTCATAAGGACGGGAGCTTTTCGCTTATCCGGCGGGGACAGACCCTTGCGGATTACTTCGCGACATTTGACTGCTTCCCTGAATATAGTCATATGGATGAGGTTTAGGAGCATTCTGAGGAGGATTGGCTATGAATTATGTAAATCTATATAAAGAGATCGGTAAGACCTCATATCCCGGAAGAGGGATAGTAATAGGAGTTTCTGAGGACGGTAAATTTGCGGTGACGGCGTATTTTATCATGGGAAGATCCGCAAATTCAAGGAACCGTATATTCGTGGAGGATGGCGAAGGGATAAGGACGGAGGCTTTTGATCCGTCAAAGCTTGAAGATCCCTCTCTCATTATCTATGCTCCGGTGAGAGTATTGGGAGATGATACCATAGTTACAAACGGCGACCAGACCGATACCGTATATGACAGGTTAAAGCAGGGCAAAAGCTTCGAGGAGAGCTTAAGGGAGAGAAGATATGAGCCTGACGCTCCCAACTATACCCCGCGGATATCGGGACTTCTTCATGTATCAAAGGGAGTTTTTGATTATCAGCTTTCTATACTTAAATCCGATAACGGTGATCCCGGGTCGGATAACAGATATACCTTTGCGTACACTACTCCAAAGGCCGGCAGGGGTCATTTCATACATACGTACATGGGAGACGGTGATCCGCTTCCGTCCTTTGAGGGAGAGCCGACACCGGTCATCATAAACGGTGATATAGACAGCTTTACAAAGGATATCTGGAGAGCTCTTGATAATGACAACAAGGTTTCGCTTTTCACAAGATATATAGAAATATCCACAGGAAAATACGAGAGCCGCATCATAAATAAAAATGAATAAAATATGGGGAGAACGGATATGAATGAACTTGAACTGAAATACGGATGCAATCCTAACCAGAAGCCCGCAAGGGTATATATGGAGGATGGAAAAGATCTTCCTTTAGAGGTATTGAACGGAAGACCCGGCTATATCAACCTGCTCGATGCCTTAAACGGTTATCAGCTTGTAAGGGAGCTTCATGATGCCACGGGGCATGTCGCCGCAACCTCTTTTAAGCACGTATCTCCGGCGGGGGCAGCTATCGGGATACCTCTTACGGATATCGAAAAGAAGATATACTGGATAGATGATGATGCTGATCTTTCCCCGCTGGCATGCGCCTATGCCAAGGCGCGGGGGGCGGACAGGATGTCAAGCTTCGGCGACTTCATCTCCCTTTCCTCCAAATGTGATAAAGATACGGCAACTCTCATAAAACGCGAAGTTTCGGACGGGATCATAGCTCCCGATTATGATGATGAAGCACTGGAGATATTGAAGGAAAAAAAGAAAGGGGCATACTGCATCCTTAAGATCGACCCTGACTACCGGCCCGCTCCGGTTGAGCGTAAGCAGGTTTACGGCATCATCTTCGAGCAGGGAAGGAATGAATTCGAGATAAATAAAAAGCTTCTTGAAAACATAGTCACGGAGAATAAGGATCTTCCGGAAAAGGCAGCAAACGATCTTCTGATATCGCTGATCACTCTGAAATACACGCAGAGCAATTCAGTCTGCTATGTAAAGAATGGGCAGGCTATAGGAGTCGGAGCAGGACAGCAGTCGAGGATACATTGCACGAGGCTTGCGGGACAAAAGGCGGACAACTGGTATCTGAGACAGTCGCCTAAGGTGCTCTCGCTTCCTTTCAGGGATGATATCAGGACGCCCGACAGGGACAACGCTGTGGATCTGTATATAGGATCCGATCATATGGATGTGCTGGGTGACGGCAAGTGGGAGAGGATATTTACCGAAAAGCCGGAGGTATTTACGGATGAAGAGAAGAGGCAGTGGCTTGACGGCAATACAGATGTCGCTTTAGGCTCGGATGCTTTCTTCCCGTTTGGCGACAATATTGACAGGGCAGCAAAGAGTGGAGTGAAATTCGTGGCGGAGCCCGGCGGTTCTATAAGGGATGATGCCGTAATAGAGGCAGCCGATGCG
>JAFUWM010000106.1 GCA_017483425.1 Lachnospiraceae bacterium
CAAACGTCCTTGGCTGCGTGCATCCCGTTAAGGAGCTCGCCGAGCGCGTACATAAAAACGGCGGCGTGATAGTAGTTGACGGGGCACAGTCGGCACCGCATATGAAGGTTGATGTAAGGGAGCTTGACGTTGATTTCTTTGCTTTTTCGGGGCATAAGCTTATGGCACCCTTCGGGATAGGCGTGCTTTACGGGAAGCGGGAGCTCTTGGAGAAAATGCCGCCGTTCCTTACAGGCGGTGAGATGATAGAATATGTGCGGCTCGACGGGGCGACCTGGGCGGATCTTCCGCACAAATATGAGGCGGGCACTGTGAACCCGGCGGGAGCATATGGGCTCAAAGCGGCTATAGAGTATCTGCAGGGAGTGGGCTTTGATTTCATAAGAGAGACTGAGGATAAGCTTACCGCAAAGATATTTGATGAATTTGCTTCTCTTCCGTATATGCATATATACGGATCGGAAGACCCTGAAAAGCATACAGGGATCACGGCCTTTACGATAGACGGCGTGCATCCGCATGATATAGCATCGATACTTGACGCGGACAAGGTCGATATACGCGCGGGGCATCACTGCGCGCAGCCTTTGATGGATTATCTGAATGTCGGAAACACGGCAAGGGTATCGCTTTATCTCTATAATGATGAAGAGGATGTGGACAGATTCATCGAATCGATAAAAAAAGTCAGGAAGATAATGGGATACAAAGAGGATTAGCGGGGATGAATATAAAGATCAAATATTTTTCGGACGAGGTGGAGCGTCTCAGATATATAGACGGCAAAAGCGACTGGATAGACCTGCGCTCAGCGGAGAATATAAACCTTAAGGCCGGAGAGTTTCATCTGATACCTCTCGGCATTGCGATGCAGCTTCCCGTGGGATATGAGGCTCATGTGGTTCCTAGATCAAGCACCTTTAAGAATTTCGGCGTGATACAGACGAATTCCTGCGGGGTCATAGATGAGTCATATTCGGGGGATAATGACCAATGGTTCATGCCGGTCTATGCCCTTAGGGATACCGAGATACATATAAATGACAGGGTCTGCCAGTTCAGGATATTTGAGCATCAGCCAAAGATAGAATTTGACGAGACGGATCATTTGGACGGACAGGACAGGGGCGGTTTTGGAAGCACAGGAAAAAACTGAAGAGAATATAGAGAGTACTGAAGCAGAGGAGACCGAGGATAAAGCCGAGAAGATAAAGGATGATGTCCTTACCGTGCAGGGCTTCAGATTTTCCACTCTTGCCGACGCGAAGACCGCGGAGGAAGAGTACAAAAAAATGGTCTATATCAGTCAGCGGATGAATAAGGACAATCCCGAGGAGATTCTTGCCATATACCACAAGATGATAGAGAACGGGCTTTTTGTCACGCCTGTGGGTGTAGATTTTCTTATGAGGGTCAGGGAATTCCTTGTAGAATGCGGTTCTATTGAGCCGGAGCGGATCAGACCGATAGAGACAGGCTCTCTTTTTACACAGAGAGCAAGAAATGAGGCAAGAGCCGAGGCGAGGCCAAGGGTAACGACTGACCTTGTGGCGGAGAATAAAAATCTGAAGCGCAAATATTATATAGCCCTCGCCGTAGCGATAATTTCGGTGTGTCTTGTCGCGGCCATGTTTGTGGTGGCCAGAAGCTCGGACAATCCCAATATACTTAATTATAAAAATGCGATAGAGAATCAGTACGCGGAGTGGGAGGAATCCCTTACGGAGAGG
>JAFUWM010000107.1 GCA_017483425.1 Lachnospiraceae bacterium
ATGCTTCATTTCAGAGAGGACTTCCTGTCTCTTCTTGGCTCCGTCCGATACTATTCTGAGTATTTCCCGTTCGCCCTCCGGCAGTTCGCTCCATATTTTCTCATAGCATTGGGAGAACAGTTCGCTTTTTGCTTTCTTTAAAATCGCCGCATCTTTTTCACCTTTGCCTGCAAAAAAAGCACTCCCTATGACTTGATACGCATAGGCAAAGCCTTTCGTCAGCCGCGCGATCTCAATAGCTCTTTCCTCACCGATCCCTAATGCCGTTTCATATTTGGCAGCCATTGCAGGAAGGCTGAAAGGCTCAGTTTTTATCTCTGCCGCCCTCTTAAAAAAAGTAAGGTTCACGGTCTCGCCCAATTCATGAAAATTTCGATATACGCCTGAACAGACAAGGTATACAGGCCATGGGATCGGATTATCTCCCCCTGTCTCATTTCTTAGAAATTTGGCAAACAATGAGCAGAATCGGGTCATGTCATCAGTTCTCGCCACATCATCTATGCATATCAGTATTTTTTTGCCATCCCTTATGACGGTGTCCAGCATCTGTTCCAGTTTGACTTCATCATCATAATACTCATTTTTTAAATCAACTCCTGCACTTATGAACGGCGCAGATACGGAGATATTCGCATTCTCGGCAATAGTACGCCTGCGAACGGCAGGCTCTAAAGACAGATATGAAATCAATGTTTTGGCGATGTCTCTGGCAGATGACAGATCATATACCAGCCATCCTGCATCTTTCATTTTAGGGCTCTTATAGTGGTGAAGTATATTCCCCAGAATAACTGTCTTTCCGGATCCTCTGATGCCCATTATCTTATATACCGATTCTGACGGTATTTCATATTCAAAATTCCTGAATATCTCAGTTTCTTTGCCTGTTTCTATATTGGCATCCCCTACCCGTCCGGGTGTATGTGTAAAAGGATTTTTCATGACATGCCTCCGTGATATGAGATATTATATGCCGTTTGACATCTTTTGACAACTGTTTACACGTTTTGAATCTTTTGACAGGTTTTGACAGGTTTTAATACGCAATACTCCCTTTATGTTATTAAGTGCCCGGTCCTCGTTGACAAGCATCACTATGCTTCCGCAGAACGGACATTTTGACGTCTGATTGATATTAAGAGGCGCTCAGTTCAGGTCAATGACCTCTCCCACTACATTATGTTCCGTGAGGGTATCAGGATTTATGTAGTACCAATCCCATGTGGCGGTATGATCGCCTGCATCTTCGTAAAGGTGAATGTTCAGCGTGCCGTTCGGGTCTATGCCGTCAAGCTCCGCTAACGGCGCGCCGCTCTTCTTTCTTGCGCGTTCCACTATCTCTTCATTGCTGAGTTTCCCTGAACTTTGTTTTTCCTGGGTGCTTTTATCGGACGAATCAGATGATGCGCTTTCCAGCCGTTCAAGTCCTTCTTTTGCGTCATCGTAACCCTGCTCTGCAGCCTTGGTATACCAATTTTGTGCCTCATCTATGTTCTTTTCCACTCCATAGCCATTTTCATAACGGCAAGGTGGTAAAGCTTACGGAGATGGGAGGCTTTTTGGCGGACGAGGTTTGTGAAGAGTATAATTCAAATGAGCATAAGCCTTTCCCGAAAGAGCGGTATGCTGACGGACCTTTAAATCCCTATACATGCAATGATCTATAGGAGCAGAAAAAGACCGGGGAGCAAAGATGATCACATTAAATAATAAAAAAATCTGCGAGAACTGCTTTTCTGAGACGACGATCGAACCGTGTCCCCATTGCGGCTTTGTTAAGGCGGCATGCCGAATCTTTCGAGTTACGCGACGCAGGCTTATAATGAAGATGAATACTACGATGACGATGAGTATTATGATGATGAATATGGTGACGAGCCCTGTGAAAAAAGGGGATTTTTCTCAAGACTTTTCAGGCGTTAAATAAATTGAACAAATATCTCTGGTGCTGGATTTTTATTTCAATACTGTTTTTGGTATGGAGCCTTGGGAGCGTCGCGGCTTCCAGGAATAATGAAGCAGCCTTCATACATACATGGCTTGGGACGATCTATCTGATCCTCGGGCTTCTGCTGATACTCTTTGAAGTGTTTTTCTGGATCATAGGCATGAAAAAAATGATAGATGAGAAAGGCGATGAACAGAATGAAGAATAAACGAGGTGTGATAATTATATGTCTGCTTGCAGTCATGGCGCTGGCATTTATGACCGGCTGCGGGAGCAGCTCAAAGGATACTATAAGACTATAAGATGCTGCTTAAGGCTTATTTGGGCATTTCAGTGTATGTGGTATAATACTGATATCTGTCGGGCAACGTGAGAGGAACCGTAAACCATGCCGTTTATGCAATATATAGTTACAATACGGGAAGAGTTTGCATGTCTTTTGGTGCTGATCTATATAGCATGGACATATTTTGCTGTAGATCG
>JAFUWM010000108.1 GCA_017483425.1 Lachnospiraceae bacterium
CAGTGAGATGAAAGAGACATTAAGCAGGGATGAAGCCGGGGAGGATGAGGCAGCGGGAACTGTTCTGGTATCCGGCGCGAGAGCCCTTGTTGTTGAGGATAATATGACAAATCTCATGGTCGCGGAGCGTCTGCTCACCCGTATGGGGTTTGAAGTTTCGACGGCAAACAGCGGCAGCAGCGCAATAAGTCTTTCAAAGGTGGTGGAGTTTGATATAGTTTTCATAGATTACATGATGACAGGAATGAACGGAATAGACACCCTGAGAGAGCTTAGAAAGCTTTCTTCCGACTGGGCAAAGACCGTGCCGTGTATAGTGCTTACGGCTGACGCGCATGAAGGCGCGAAACAGATGCTTATAAACGCGGGCTTTGATGATTATCTCGCAAAGCCTATAGATATGGAGGAGCTTGAATACATGGTAAAGCGATACCTGCCGGGAGAGATACTTATCTGATGGGAAAGCTGAAATCAAGATTATTAAATGATTTTTTTTATGATGAAAGCCTAAAGCTTGAGATCAGGCTTTTGAGGCTGGCGGCTTTATATACCATAGCGGCTGTTATATTTGCCGTGCCCTGCTTTATGATAGCCGGGTATGACGCATCCGCTTACATTGTCTGCGTGGTGTCTTTGGTACTGCTTACAGGTTTATTCTGCATTTTTATCTATACCAGGGATATTACCCTTGTCTCGGTTTTATTCTGTTATGTGATAAATCTTATCATCCTGCCGCTGTTTTTTATCTATGCGGGAGGAGTATACGGCGGGCTTGAGTTCCTATTCCTCTGCGGCTTGATAGACGGGGCTTTTTTACTTAAAGGCATGGTCAGGCTTATATCCGAAGCGGCATTTTTTATCTGGTATACGGCGGTCATCCTGTATTCGGGCTATAACACAAAGCTTGTAAGAAATATTCCAGGCGGACTCATGGCGGTATTCAGCATGGCTATGTGTATTATATTCTGTACACTTATATTCCTCGTAATAATGTCCTATGAAAGATATCTGCTCAAGGCAAAGAGGGAGAACGTGAAAGAGGCGGTGCGGCTCTCCACCAGAAGCGCGGAGACGAAGAGCCGTTTCCTCTCAAATGTATCGCATGAGCTGAGGACTCCCATGAACGCGGTGATAGGCATGAGCGGGATCATACAGAACTCAGACACCAGCGGAGAGCTGACGGAGGAGATATCTATCATCACCCATAACGCAAGGGATCTGCTGTCTACCATAAACAGCATACTTGACTATTCAAGACTTGAATCTGACAAGCTGTCACTGTCCTTTGACCAGTTTGAGTTTGATACCATGATGCGGGAGATAGTGAGCGAGGCATCCATAAGGACTGAGGAAAAAGGCATAGATCTCTTTATAGATATAGATCCCGACAGTCCGAATGTGCTGTATGGGGATCATATCCAGCTTGAGATGATACTGCAGGATCTGATCCGGGATGCCATAGACTCGGTATCTGACGGGAGAGTGTATTTTAAGATAAAAGGCAGGTTTTCCAAGGATAAGAGCAGAGCTTTCTTTAATGCTGAGATCTCAGATACGGGAGAGGGAATATCCGAAGAGGATCTGGCTACTATCTATTCAAGCTTCGAGACCTATGATTCGAGACAGGACAGCAGGATCAAGAGACTGGGACTTAAGTACTCCGTATTCAGAGGGATACTGCAGCTTATGGGGGGAGACTTCGAGATAAGGAGCCTTAAGAATGTGGGAACCACGATCATGGTCTCTTTTGAGGTGTTTACGGTAGAGAGGATGGTGCTCGCCGACAGGTCGTTTACGGTAGGGAAAAGAGTGCTGCTGTACGCGTATGGCGAAAAGGGCGCCTCCTATATGGAGGAAGCTTTCGTGCCGTTCGGTGTGATACTCGATGTGGCGTATTCCCCTGATGTGTTTGCAAAGATGTATAAAGGGGGAGGCTACAGGTATATATTTATCTCTGAGGAAGGCTTTGAGGATGTGGCGGATTTGATAAGGGAACAGGACAGACCTTCGGTTTGCGTGATTACCGACAGGATGGGGACTCCGGCGGACTTCTATAATATGAGGATAATCAGGAGGCCGGTGTCGGCGCTCAATCTCTCGGATGTATTCTTTGAGAGATGGGAGGATATGGACTATACGGGCGGAAAGCCCGGAGATGGCTTCATAGCGCCTGATGCAAAGGTTCTTGTCGTGGATGACAATATGGTTAATCTCAAGGTCGCGGAGTCGCTGCTTGCAAAATACAAGGTAGGAGTAAGGATCTGTGAGAGCGGCTTTAACGCGATAGATATACTGAAAAATGAAAACTTTGATATAGTGCTCATGGATCAGGTAATGCCGGGTATGGACGGCTTTGAGGCCATGAAGCTTATAAGGAGCAGCCTCGTGATAAGGGGAGCGAGGCGGATGCCGATCGTATGCATGACTGCTGATGCGGGAGGAGACATAAGAGACAAGGTAATGAATGCCGGATTTAACGATTATCTGTCAAAGCCTGTCAAAGAAACGGAGCTTGAGAGAATACTTCTTACATATATTTCCGATGACAAGATAAGGATGCCTGTCGCAGATGCAGGGTAATATCAGGCTCAATAAGTATCTGGCGAGATATGCCGGCATCTCAAGGCGTGAGGCAGACAGGCTTATCGAGGCCGGAGAGGTCAGTGTGGACGGTGTAAAGGCAGCGCTGGGTACCACTGTGAATGAGAATGATTCACAGGTATGTATCGGGGAGCGCAGGATCGTACCGGACAGGGAGCGTCATTATTATGCCGTATATAAGCCGGTTGGGTATATCTCATCCACTGTGCGTCAGACCCCGTCAGACAGGCTTGTAACCGAGCTTTTAAGCTTTGACGCGGGGATCAGGC
>JAFUWM010000109.1 GCA_017483425.1 Lachnospiraceae bacterium
GCTCATATCCGCGTGGAAGGAAATACGGCTATCATAGACGGTTCGGACGGATTTACAGGGGCGCATATTTCAGCGCCGGATCTGAGAGCAGGCGCGGCACTGGCACTGGCGGCACTTGCGGCTGACGGAACGACCGTAATGGATGATGTCCGCTTCATAGAGCGGGGCTATGAGGATTTTGACCAGAAGATAAGAGAGCTTGGCGGCGACATCATAAAGACGGATGATGTCAGGCAGGAGATCAAAAAATCAAAGTTCAAGGTAGTCTGATCACAGTATAGCTTCTACGTAGAGTCCGTGTTCATGCGAAAGGTCGATATAGTGTGATCCGCAGTGAACCATAGGATGAGACAGATCTAATTTATTAATCAGTACGATATCACCTTCCAGTCCATTGGAAAGCAAAACCCTGTTATTCACATAGCTGTTTACTATATACTCGAGGAAAGTAAGAATGTATTTTGAGTCGTACTTCTGTAAGCCCTCGCTCTCGAATATCCCTATGACCTTGAAAGGACATAAAGGCCCTCTGTATACACGCGCTGAGGTCATGGCGTCATAAACATCGGCTATTGAAACAATTTTTGCGAAATCATCTATGCGATCTCCCGTGAGTCCCAGAGGATATCCGGAGCCATCGCATCTCTCGTGATGCATGAGGGCGGCGTTCTTGATATGATCATCCATGTCAAGATCCTTAAGAATATTATATCCTTCGACCGTATGGGTCTTTATTACCTGGTATTCATCGTCAGTGAGTTTTGCCGGTTTGCCGAGTATCTGCTCCGGGATCTTAAGCTTGCCTATATCGTGAAGCATACCGGCAACGGTAAGAGTATCCACATCCCTGTCAGGCATACCGAGCCAGCGGCCGAACACATGACAGATCAGTGCCACATTCATGCAGTGCGCGAAAGTAGGATCGTCGTACATACGCATATTATGGAGCATATCGAAGATCTGAAGCCCGGAAGGAGTTTTCTGAAGCAGATCATTTGTATCCTTTAACAGACTGTCCGTGTCAACCTTGCTGCCCTTTGAAACCGTGAGCAGGGAATTGACCTGACCCTTGAAGTCGTCAACCGCTCCCTCGAAATTAGCCTTAAACTCTTTATATTCCGGAGAAGCCTTTATCCGCTGGCTATAGGTCATCTCCTCTTTAGGGATCTGCTCTATGGGAGTATCGCTTGTAGAGTCTTCCCTGACGCGTACAGAGATGATGGAATAAAATTCAAGCTTTGTAATGGATTTATCCGTCAACTCCGTATCCTTAAGCAGAACGAGTTGATTATTATATGTATATACGTCTTCCGCGACGACCATACCCGGTATTAAATTCTGGGTAAGAATCCTTGGCATCAGCTACTCCCGAATCACATAAATAAATATCTATGTAAGTATAGAAATCTTTCAGGACAATGTCAAACGACCTTGACGTTTATCAGTATAAGTAATAAATTTTTAAGAATAAGCATATGTGCAAAGGAGACGGAGATGAAACAGCATCAGAGAATACCGGTAAATAAAAACGCGACCAAAGGGGCAAAAGAGCTGCTGGCGTTTCTGTATGATACAGCGGGAAAGGCAATAATTACCGGGCAACACACCCAGACTAATCCTATGGAGGAGATAGACTATATTTTCGGAAAAACAGGGAAAAGGCCTAAACTGAGGGGTTTCGAGCTGTTATCTTATTCTCCGAACATAAACTATGACGATGCTTCCAAAGAGTGCCTTGATGAGATATATGACAACAGAGGAACTCTGGAGACGGCGATGAAATGGGCGGAAAACCCTGACGGGATACTTACCTTTTCATTTCACTGGTATTCCCCTATAGGTGGCAGAGACAAGAGCTTCTATGCGAAGAATACAGACTTTGATGCATCAAAGGTGCTGACGGAGTGGACTCCCGAGAGGAAGGCATTTTATCATGATATGGATGTGATCGCGGAACATCTGAAGCCGTTTTATGACAAAGATATACCAATTCTCTGGAGACCTTTCCATGAGTCAGACGGAGACTGGTTCTGGTGGGGAGCAAAGGGGCCGGAAGTTGCGAGTGAGCTGTATAAACTTATGTTTGATCATTATACAGAGCACCACCATCTGGATAATCTCGTCTGGGTCTGGAACTGCCGGCTCAAAGAAGGCTATCCCGGTGACGAGTACGTGGATGTGATATCTGTAGATATATATCTGCCCGAATATAAAGCTACGGATTATCAGGCGGAATATGAGGAGCTTATTAAAAATACGACCGGAAACAAGGTTGCTGCGCTCGCGGAGGTTGGTTATCTTCCGGATATACATCTGCTTGAAAAAAGTCATATTCCCTGGGCATACTATATGGCATGGTCCAAGGAGTTCTGCATGGGTGAGAAGTACAATACGACAGAGCATTTGAAAGAAATGTATATAAGCGACTACTCCCTGACAGAATAGAATTATGGTAAAATCAATCTATGTCATTTGTTCATCTTCATACCCATACGGAGTACAGTCTCCTTGACGGGTCAAACAAGATAAAGGAATATGTGACCCGGGTCAAAGAGCTCGGTATGAATGCCGCTGCGATCACCGATCACGGTGTCATGTACGGCGTCATCGATTTCTACAAGGAATGTACCAGGCAGGGAATAAAACCTGTCATAGGCTGTGAGGTATACGTCGCTCCCGGATCCAGATTTGACAAGGAAGCATCTCACGGAGATGACCGTTATTTTCACCTGATACTTCTCGCTGAAAACAATACCGGTTATCAGAACCTTATGAAGATAGTATCCACAGGCTTCACGGAAGGATACTATTACAAGCCGAGAGTGGATAAGGAAACTCTGCGAAAATATCACGAGGGGATCATCTGCTCGTCAGCCTGTCTTGCGGGAGAGATCGCAAGTGATCTTGACAGACGGCTTTTTGACAAGGCAGAAAAGGCAGCCCTGGAGCACCTCGATATATTCGGCAGGGGCAATTTTTTCCTTGAGCTTCAGGATCATCTTGACGGGGCACAGACTCTTGTGAATCAGGGGCTTATACAGCTTTCAAAAAAGCTTGATATACCTCTTATAGTAACGAATGACTGTCACTACACATATCCAGATGATGCAAAGCCGCATGACATACTGCTCTGTATACAGACCGGAAAAAAGCTTAACGATGAAGACCGTATGCGTTACCCCGGGGGTCAGTACTATGTAAAAAGCGAGGAGGAGATGAGAGAACTCTTTCCTTATCTTCCGGAGGCGCTGGAAAACACCCAGACCATAGCAGACAGATGTAATATAGACATAGAATTTCACAATACAAAGCTGCCTCATTTTGAAATCCCGGATGCTTTCAGTTCTTCGTGGGATTATCTGTGTCATCTTGCATATAAGGGATTGGAAGAGAGATATCCCGATGATGACGGGAGTCTGAGGGAGAGACTGGATTATGAGCTCTCTGTCATACAAAAGATGGGCTATGTCGATTATTTCCTCATAGTCTGGGACTATATAAATTATTCAAAATCGCATGGTATCCCCGTGGGACCCGGACGTGGCTCCGCGGCCGGGGCGGTGCTTTCTTATTGTCTCAGGATAACGGATCTTGATCCGATAAGGTACAGTCTTCTCTTTGAGCGTTTTCTTAATCCCGAGCGCGTCTCAATGCCTGATATAGATGTGGATTTTGCGTATGAGGGCAGACAGCAGGTCATAGATTATGTAGTGCATAAATACGGACGCTCAAAATGCGTACAGATAATAACTTTCGGAACCCTGCAGGCAAAGGGCGTGATAAGGGATGTCTGCCGGGTCATGGATCTGCCGTACTCAAGGGGTGACCAGCTTGCGAAGCTTGTGCCTGCAGAGCTTGGAATGACTCTTTTAAAGGCTATGGAGCAGAATAAGGAATTCAAGCAGCTATATGATACAGATCCCGAGGTAAAGGATATCATAGATATGTGCTTAAGGCTTGAGGGTCTGCCAAGGCACAGCTCAATGCATGCCGCGGGCATACTCATAACTCCCGAGGATGCGGATAACTATGTGCCTCTTTCAAGACAGGGAGGCGGCGAGATCACGACCCAGTATACTATGACGACGCTGGAGGAGCTGGGACTCTTGAAGATGGACTTTTTAGGACTGCGAACTCTCACCGTCATACAGGATGCCGTGGATGCCGCCATAGCAAGGAATCCCGGACTCGAGCTTAATATAAACGCCATAGACCTTGATGATAAAAATGTGCTCGACTATATCGGTACGGGAGCTACCGAGGGAGTATTCCAGCTTGAGTCGGGAGGAATGCAGCTTTTCATGAAAAGGCTGATGCCCAAATCCTTCGAGGATATAATTGCGGGCATAGCCTTATACAGACCCGGTCCGATGGACTTCATCCCCAAGTACATTGCCGGAAAAAACGATGCCGGGAATATACAGTATGATACCAAGGAGCTCATACCGATCTTAGATACGACCTACGGATGTATAGTATATCAGGAGCAGGTCATGCAGATATTCCAGTCGCTTGCGGGGTATTCGCTGGGGCAGGCTGATAATATCCGCCGCGCTATGAGCAAGAAAAAGCAGTATGTGATAGATGAAAACCGGCAGTCCTTTATATACGGAGATGCAAAGCAGAATATACAGGGCTGTGTAAACAGGGGAATATCAGAGAGCGCGGCAAACAGTATATACGATTCGATGAATGACTTCGCAAAATATGCTTTCAATAAGAGTCACTCCGCCTGCTACGCTGTACTCACGATGCAGACGGCCTATCTGAAATACTACTATCCCGTGGAATTCATGGCCGCGCTGCTGACAAGCTTCATGGATAATTCGAGGAAGATACCTGAATACATACTTGTCTGCAGGGAGATGGGGATAGAGATTCTGCCACCTGATATAAACGAGGGAGACGGAGCCTTTACCGCCTACGGAGACAGATCCATCCGTTACGGTATGTCGGCTGTACGCGGGCTGGGTCCGTCTGTAATAAATATCATTGTACAGGAGCGCGAGCAAAACGGCAGATTTAAGGATCTCAGGGATTTTATCGAAAGAACGGTCGGGAAGGAATTAAATAAAAGAGCAGTCGAAAACCTGATAAAAGCCGGGGCGCTTGATACACTTCCCGGAAATCGAAGGCAGAAAGTTATAGCCTTTCCCATGCTTATGGAAGATATAGCACGGGAAAAAAAGGATAATATAGCCGGACAGATGTCACTTTTTGAAATTATGGAAGACGGAGCCGGGGAGACACCGCCCGGGTTTTCTCTTCCGGACGTGGATGATTTTCCTGAGGAGGTGAAGCTTGCCGACGAGAAGAAGATGCTCGGGATCTATATCACCGGACATCCTCTGCAGGCCTATGAGACTCTCTGGAAAAAAAATATAACGAAGAGATCCATCGATTTCATCCGGGATGAAGAAAGCGATACAGTCGGGGTAGAAGACGGTTCCGAAGAAACAATCGGCGGAATGATCTCGGATATAAATGAGCGCTATACCAAAAAAGGAGATCCCTTTGCGATAATCATTATAGAAGACCTCGTCGGGGCGATGCAGGTTATCGTATGGCCTGAACAGTATAGAAAAAATAAAGAGCTGCTTTCCATGGATCAGAAGTTATTTGTTACCGGAAGAGTGCGTGTGGAAGATGAGCGTGACGCATCCCTTACTGCAAACGAAATAGTATTATTTAATGATATGCCGGTAAAGCTGTATGTCAGGTTTGATGACAGGGATGATTACGAGGATAATAACAAAAAGCTGATGTCCGTACTTAACTCTGCGGATGAAGGGCAGGACTCGGTTATCGTATACTTAAAGGAGACAAAGCAGCAGAAAAAACTCAGGATAAAGATCATCGCCTCCGAAGCCCTTGATCCATTGCGGGAGGCATTCGGAGACGATAACGTTGCTATTGTTTAAGTTTTAATATTAAAGGTATTTTTTCAGAGCATCTACCTTATCAAGCTTCTCCCAGGGGAGATCTACATCCGTGCGTCCGAAGTGGCCGTAAGCCGAGGTCTGCTTATATATAGGACGACGAAGATCCAGCATCTTGATGATGCCTGCGGGGCGAAGGTCAAAGTTCTCGCGGACTATCTCTACAAGCTTATCATCCGGGAGCTTTCCGGTACCTGCTGTATCCACGCTTATTGATGTAGGCTGAGCCACGCCGATAGCATATGAGAGCTGTATCTCGCACTTATCAGCAAGTCCTGCCGCAACGAGGTTCTTTGCCACATATCTTGCGGCGTATGCAGCGGAACGGTCAACCTTGGTGCAGTCCTTTCCGGAGAAAGCGCCGCCGCCGTGACGTGCATATCCGCCGTAGGTATCGACTATTATTTTCCTTCCCGTAAGGCCGGCGTCACCGTGAGGGCCGCCTATGACAAATCTGCCGGTAGGATTGATATATACCTTTGTCTTGTCATCGATCATGCCTGCAGGACAGACAGGATCTATCACATATTTCCTTATATCCTCATGTATCTGTTCCTGGGTCACATCATCATCGTGCTGTGTTGAGATGACGACAGCTTCAAGACGAACGGGCTTGCCGTCCTCACCGTACTCCACAGATACCTGGCTCTTTCCGTCAGGCCTTAAATACTTAAGCGTCCCGTCTTTCCGGACCTTTGTAAGCTGCAGGCAGAGCTTGTGCGCAAGAGATATGGGATAGGGCATGTATTCCTCTGTCTCGTTTGTGGCATAGCCAAACATCATTCCCTGATCGCCTGCGCCCGTGTCGAGATCGTCTTCGAGACTTCCGCTTCTTGCCTCCAGAGCCTTGTCAACGCCCATTGCGATATCGGATGACTGCTCGTCTATAGCTGAGAATACGGCACAGGTATTGCCGTCAAAGCCGTATTCTGACTTTGTGTATCCGATCTCCTTTACGGTGTCACGGACGACCTTCTGGATATCCACGTAGGCTTTCGTTGAGATCTCTCCCGTGACAAGGACAAAGCCGGTGCAGGTCGTAGTCTCGCAGGCAACACGGCTCATGGGATCCTGTCTCATGCACTCGTCAAGGATCGCGTCGGA
This sequence comes from Lachnospiraceae bacterium, assembly GCA_017483425.1. Taxonomy (GTDB): domain Bacteria; phylum Bacillota; class Clostridia; order Lachnospirales; family Lachnospiraceae; genus NK4A144. Next base: position 7,044 of record JAFUWM010000109.1, read on the forward strand.
TATCGCGTCGCAGACCTTGTCGGGGTGTCCTTCAGTGACTGATTCTGAAGTAAATAATCTTTTTTCCATTGTTTTTCTTCCTTTCTTTTTAAATTAGAAAAGCCCGCCTGAGGCGGACCCGATTTTATAATCAAATCCTCTCATTGTTCGATCACTCGCTCAAGGTTGGCACCTTCCATCCGGCTGTATATCCGGTGTCAGGGGTTGCCGTGGCTTCACAGATCCTTTGCATCTCCACCACTCTGAATAAGAAGAACGTCAAATATGAAGTTTTGATTATGTGCTGTAACAAGAAAGATGATATACTATATCCCGTGATAATGCAACTGGATTTTATTTGGAGGGGACAATATGTATACAGACAGCAGGATACGTATAGGCATGAAGGATAACGGCGAAAACGTCTGCATCAATCCTTCTATGAGCTGCAGGCACGGACTGATAGCAGGAGCTACGGGCTCCGGAAAGACCATAACGTTAAAGGTGCTTGCGGAATCTTTTTCGGATATGGGAGTTCCAGTATTCCTTGCGGATGTCAAGGGAGATCTCGCCGGTATGTGTATGCCGGGAGAGGATACTGAGGATATGAAGAGACGTATCGAAAAATTCGGACTTAAAGAAGCTGGTTTCGAATACCATGGTTATCCGACGGTTTTTTGGGATATATACGGTAAGAAAGGAACACCCTTAAGAACCACGATAACCGAGATGGGACCCGACCTTATGGCGACGGTACTCGGACTCAATGAGCTGCAGACGGCGCTCCTTTCTATAATATATAAGATAGCGGATGACCAGGGTCTTCTGCTCATAGATACCAAGGATTTGAAAGCTATACTTAACTATGTGTCGGATAATCATAAAGTCTTTGAGGAGGAGTACGGGAAGATCGCTCCCGTATCTCTTGCAGCTATAGTAAGAGAGGTTGTAGCTCTCGAAATGAAAGGTGCGGAGCAGTTTTTCGGGGAGCCGGCCATAAATATAAGGGATTTCTTTTCCAACGGACCCGAGGGCAGGGGTGTCATAAACATACTTGATTCGTCATCCCTCATAAATGACCCGACACTTTACTCCATGTTTATGATGTATCTTTTGTCAGAGCTTTTTGAGACGCTTCCCGAGGTTGGGGATCAGGTCAGGCCGAAACTCGTATTCTTCTTTGATGAGGCGCATCTTCTATTTAACGGAGCTTCAAAGGATCTGCTCACAAAGATCGAGCAGGTCGTGAAGCTTATCCGTTCAAAGGGCATTGGAGTTTACTTCGCGACACAGAATCCGTCGGATATACCGGACGGTGTCATGAACCAGCTTGGGAATAAGATAGAGCACGCGCTTCATGCGTATACTCCGGCTGAGCAGAAAAAGGTTAAGGCGGCAGCCGAGGGCTTAAGGGAAAATCCTGAGTTTAATACGTATGAAACACTTATGGCGCTCGGTACGGGCGAAGCCGTGGTTTCATTTCTGGGTGAGGACGGCGTACCATCTCTTGCGGAAAAGGTATCGATACTTCCGCCCCAGAGCCAGATGGGAGAGATAAGCGACTCTACGAGGGGATCAGAGATAAAGAGTTCTGTAGTATATACGAAGTACGCTGAGGGCTATGACCCTGATTCCGCATATGAATTCCTGAAGCGGAAGGGTGTAGAGGACGAAGAAGCCCGCGCGGCAGCCGAAAAAGCCGCGGCTGAGGAGAAGGAAGCTCTTAAGGCGCAGCAGGCAGCTGAGAAAGAAGCCCAAAGGGCAAAGGATAAGGCTGAAAAGGAGGCACAGGCCGCAGCGGCAAAAGCAGAAAGAGAGGAGCAGAGAGCCAAAGAGAAGGCCGAGAGGGAAGAGCAGCGCAAGAAAGAGCAGGAAAGCCGTAAGGTAAAGACTGCCGCAAAGTCCGTAGGAAATTCCGTCGCGGGAACCGTAGGCAGAGAGGTCGGAAAATCCGTAGGTTCGTCTTTCGGCAAGTTTGGAAGAACTCTCGGAGGCAATGTAGGAGCCAGTATAGGACGAGGCATCATCGGAACTCTGTTTAAGATCTGATGAGAAGAAGCGGGATATTTAACATAGCTGTACTGTTGCTCTGCGCCATGATATGGGGCTTTGCCTTTTCGGCGCAGTCCGTCGGCGCGGAGTATGTAGGTCCCTGGACTTTCCTTGCCGCAAGGGCATGGATCGGAGTTGCAACACTGCTTGTATTTATCGGAGCAAGAAAGCTTATAATAAGCAAAACCTCCGAAGGCAGAAAAGCCTATGAGGATGCACGGGAAGTGCTTAAGACAACAGGCACAGAGGTTCAGGGCGGCCGTAAGCTTATGCTCATCGCCGGAGCGTCCACGGGGATCCTGCTGTGTCTTGCTTCCGTGATGCAGCAGGCAGGAATAGCATATACAACGGTTGCAAAATCAAGCTTTATCACGGCCATGTATGTGGTCATAGTTCCCGTGATATCCCTGATACTGGGAAATAGAACTGGAGCAAAGATCTGGTTTGCGGTGATCCTCAGTGTAGCCGGATTATATCTGCTGAGCTTCGCGGGAGGTATAGGAGGCGTCAGCAGAGGGGATCTGATGACGCTGGGCTGTGCATTTCTGTTTGCTCTACAGATCATATGCATAAATCATTTTGTGGACCGGCTCGACGGACTTGTGTTATCATGCAGTGAATTCTTTTTTGAAGCGCTTGTTGCCACATGCGGGATGCTTATATTTGAGAAGCCTTCTGCGGCGGCACTGATCCCTGCAATGACCGCGATACTTTATGCGGGAATCATGAGCAACGGTGTCGCGTATACCCTTCAGATAATAGGACAGAGGGGATTTGATCCGACAATTGCAAGCCTTTGTATGTGTATGGAGAGCGTTTTCGGGGCTGTAGGCGGATTTCTGCTGCTTGGACAGACACTGACTCTTCGTGAGATTACGGGATGCGTCCTTATGTTTGCGGCGATACTTATCGCGGAGCTCCCCGGACGCAAAACGAAACGGCCATCAGTTGAGACCGGGCTTTAACAGAAAAATCTGCCATCCGAAGGGTGAGCATCGTATAAAAGGATAGGAGATTGTATAGTGATGA
>JAFUWM010000005.1 GCA_017483425.1 Lachnospiraceae bacterium
GAAACCAAGACAGCAAGCGGAAAGAGACTGATACCTATGTCAGAGGCTGTGGAAGAGTGCTTTAAGAGAATCGTAGAGAACAGGAATGCTCCGGATATAGAGCCATCAGTTGATGGTGTAAAGGGGTTCCTGTACTTTGATAAAGATGGAAGCATTTGCTACTCGCTACATTGGGATCACTATTTTAAGCATATTGTGCAAAAGTATAATTCGATATACAAAGCCGAAATACCTAAAGTTACGCCCCATGTATGTCGTCATACTTATTGCTCAAATATGGCAAAATCAGGGATGAATCCAAAAACATTGCAGTATCTTATGGGACATGCGGATATTTCAGTAACGCTAAACACATATACGCATGTAAAGTTTGAGGATGCCTGTGATGAGGTGAGAAGGCTGGAAGCCGTGTAAAATCTGAAAAAAACCGAGGTGTAAAACCGGAACTTTTACACCTTACTTTACACCTTTCGCCGACAAATTTATGCCAAAATATGCCAGATTATGTCGGTTATAAGGTAAGCTAAAACCAAGAAGATAAGAGGAAAACCGTATGAAAAAGGTGCTGTTTGTCTGTCACGGCAAGATTTGCACATGATATACGGAAGCCAGTAAATAAGGGAAAAAACGGAAAGTCATTACTCTTTTTACACCTTGTTTACACCTTTTGAAAAGTGGTTTTAGGGAGATTATTTTAGCAGGAGTTAAGAAATGGTCAGGGTGCTTTTCGTCTGCTGGGGCAATATTTGCCGCAGCCCTATGGGAGAATATATATTGAAGGATATGCTGGATAAGCGCGGTCTTAGTGACAGGTTTTATGTGGAGTCTGCGGCGACTTCCACAGAGGAGCTTGGGAATCCCGTATATCCGCCTGCAAGGAAGGAATTAAAGAAACACGGGATCGACTGCTCCGGACATCATGCGAGGCAGGTCAGGAAGAGTGATTATGAGGACTTTGATGTTATAATCGCGATGGAGGAGATCCACAGGCGCATTATGGAGGACAGGTTTTTCGGCGGTGATCCGGAGAATAAAATAGTGCTCTGCATGGAGCTTGCGGGCAGGCCTGATGAGCAGGTCGACGATCCGTGGTATACGGGAAGATTCGAAGAAGTATACGGTCAGCTATGCGAGGCGTGCGAGGGGCTGATAGAAAGGTTTGTTTAGATGGGAGCATGATACCGTTCGAGGCGTATTTTGCCGAGTTACGGTATCAGCATCCGACCGGATAGGATCAGATATAAAACTGCGTTTTATAGAGGAGAGTTAAGGTGCTTAAGAAATGGGGCTTCGAACCGGGGATAAGAAATATTATATTAATATTGGCGTGTACGATAATTAATCTACTGGGGCGGTGGTTTGCGGAGAGGCTTTTTCTGCCGATATGGCTTGATTCCGTTGGAACCTTTTTGTCGGCGGTGCTTCTGGGGCCTGTGGCCGGGGCGATATCGGGAGCCTTGATGAATATAGTCACAAGCTTCTGGGAACCCGGACAGATATGGTTCACTTTAGTAAGCATAGCCGGTGGACTGGCTGTAGGCAGGTTCTTTCCCAGAGACAGAAAGATAGAGTCTTTTTCCGTGATCGCTACAGCGCTTTTTGCCGGATTCGTGATGACCGTCGTATCGACACCGTTGAATCTGATCTTTAACCAGGGATATACGGGAAATGCGTGGGGCGATGCGCTTGTAGATATGCTGTTGAATTATGTAAACTTCAAAGCGGTGTGCTGTGTCGCAGGAGAGCTGCTGGTCAATATGCCGGATAAGGCAGTCAGCATATTGATAGCGCTGCTGATCGTCTATATTGTCAGGAAACAAAAGGATAGGGGGGAGAGCAAGCCCAAAAACGGTACATCTGGTGCTGATACTGCAGGGGTTAGTAATGTGGACGTAAGTACAATACTTACTGGCGCAGAAGATGATAGCAAATCCAATGTAAGTATGACAAATGCAAGTATAACTAGCAAGAGCACGACCGGCATGGGAACAACCGGTACAGGTATAGTAATCTTAGCCGCAATTACAGCAGCGACTCTTATCCCGCTTAAATTCCCCACTGAAATATACGCATACGATAATGTAGCAACCCCCGATTTCAACTCGGACTATGCGGCTGTTTTGTACGGTATGGATGACGGACTCGTATCGTCCGAGATAAACACGATCGAGCAGACAGCCGACGGCTATATCTGGGCAGGGGCTTATTCGGGTCTTTACCGCTATGACGGATCGAAGTTTGAAAAGATCGATCTTGATGACAGGATAAATAATGCCATATATCTATACGAGGACGATCACGGGAGGCTCTGGATCGGAACCAATGACAACGGCATCGCTTGCTATGATATCTCTGGCGGAGGTCTGGTTTTCTATACGACAGAAGACGGCCTGCCATCTGATTCCATACGTTCCATATGCGAGGATGATGAGGGAAATATATACGTGAGCACGACTGCGGAGCTTTGCAGGATCGAGGGAAGCCTGAAAAATCCCGCTGCCAAAGGAAAAGTGCATGTATATTCCAAACTCCCCGAGATCACCTGCGTTTATTCGCTGTGCTATCTGGGGGACGGGCGGATCACGGGGGTCACGCAGAACGGTCTTCTTTTTGTGATGAAGGACGGGGAGCTGCTGTATTCTGGAGAAAATGAGGACTCATATGAAGCGTACACGGCGGTAGGCTGCGGAGAAGACGGGAATCTGCTTGTGGGAACTTCGGGGATCTCATTGAAAAGATTCAGGCTTCAGCAGGACGGAAGCCTTGCTTTTCTCGACACGACCGAGGTTTCGGAGATAAATTATGTAAACTGCATAAGATATGACAATATAAGACAGGGCTTCTGCATAGCCTGCTGGACGGGGCTTGCATATGCTGATCTTGAGGGAAACGTGACGTTGCTTTCAAGAGATGATTTCAACAGCTCGGTAAATGATGCGATAATTGATTATCAGGATAATATCTGGTTTGCATCCACGAAGCAGGGGATACTTAAGCTTTCTTATGACCCTTTCAGCAATATATCAAAGAAAGCGGGTATAGACGAAGCAGCGGTAAATGCGCTGCTGATAGATGACGGAAGACTTTATGTCGGAACCGACTCGGGACTAACTGTCATAGATATAAGCACATATAAAACAGTAAATGAAAGCGCATTGGATGAGACTTTCAAGGATGTAAGGATAAGGCATCTGATGAGGGACAGAACAGGCAACATATGGGTCTCAACCTATGGACAGGACGGGCTTGTATGTATCAAAAAGGACGGCAGAGTCATCACTTCTGAGAAGGATGTGCCGGGGGCACTCGGGAGCAGATACAGATTCACTCTGGAGCTTTCAGACGGCACTATCCTCGCGTTTTCCACTGACGGTATCAATTACATAAAAAACTATGAAGTGATCCGAACCGTGAGCGCGGAGGACGGGCTCAATGTGCCCCAGATACTGTGTGCTGTGGAGACGGAGGACGGTACGTTGCTTGCAGGTTCGGACGGGGATGGGATATACAGGATAAAGGACGGTGTGATAACAGGCCATATTGGGGCGGAAGAGGGGCTGGAGTCTCTTGTCATCCTGCGCATAGTTCCCGGCAATGGCGGGTATTTCTACGTTACGAGCAACGGCCTTTATTATGACGGGCGAAGGGCGGAAGTCCGCATGCTCAAAAACTTCCCGTACAATAATAACTACGATGTATATATCACCGGAGAAGGTGAGGCATGGGTCAGCTCAAGTGCGGGAATTTTTGTTGTAAGGGAATCCGACCTAATAGATGACGGGGAGTATAACTGTATACTCTTAAACCATACAAGGGGCTTTGACACCACGCTTACGGCAAACGCGTGGAATACGGTATCGGGCAATTCGCTTTATCTGTGCTGCACCGACGGAGTCAGAAGAATAAATACGAGTACCTATGACGATCTGAATGACAACTATGAGATAGTCATAGCGTCAATGACGGATGATGAGGAAAACGTGCCGGTCGAAAACGGCGTATACATGATACCCTCCGGCAGCGGTAGGATACAGATAGAGCCCGCGGTATTGAACTACGCGATATCAAATCCGCTTATCTCGATGCATCTTGAGGGCGCGGAGGATACAGGGATGGTAATGCATCAGAACGAGATGACAGGCCTTTATTATACGACGCTTCCCTACGGGGATTATGAGCTTCATATCGAGGTGTTGGACGAGCTGGATGGAGCAGTCAAAAAGGAGCAGAGATTCATGCTTCATAAGGAAGCAGAGCTTTACGAGCATCTCTATTATAAACTGTATCTGATATTTGTCGGGGGAATGCTTGTTGCCTTCCTTGCCTGGATGATAGCAAAGATGAGCAACATGGCGGTCATAAACAGGCAATACGACCAGATAAGGGAGGCAAAGGAGGAAGCGGAGTACGCTAATCAGGCAAAATCCAGATTCCTCGCCAATATGTCGCATGAAATAAGGACGCCCATAAATGCCGTGCTCGGCATGGACGAGATGATACTAAGAGAAAGCAACGAGCCCGACATAAGGGGATATGCTTCGGATATCTATACCGCCGGGAATACGCTGTTGTCACTGATAAATGACATACTTGATTCCTCAAAGATCGAGTCGGGCAAGATGGAGATAGTACCGGTGGAATATGAGCTTGCGACGCTGATCCATGATCTTGTGAATATGATATCGCAGCGTGCCCAGGCCAAGGATCTAAGGCTTGAGGTAGAAGTGGACGGGAAGCTTCCGTCAAGGCTCTTTGGAGATGATGTGAGGATAAGACAGGTCGTTACAAATATTCTTACAAATGCCGTGAAATATACTCCTTCGGGAACCGTGTGGATCAGGGTGAGCGATAAAACAGGAGACACAGCCGCACTGCATGATACGGGCTCTGGCAGCAGCTCAGGCGGAAACATTGATCCGGACAGGGAGGCGCTGATCCATTTCGAGGTGGAGGATACCGGTATCGGCATCAAGGAAGAAGACCTGCCCAAGCTTTTTGAGGCGTACCAGAGGATAGAGGAGGGCAGGAACCGTAATATCGAGGGTACGGGTCTCGGGATGAATATAACCCTGCAGCTTCTTCATATGATGGGAAGCAGACTTGAGGTTGAGAGCGTATACGGAAAAGGCTCGAAGTTTTATTTTGATATACGCCAGAAGATCGTGGATGACTCGCCCATAGGCGATTTTGAAAGCAGTATGCGCTCCGCGAACGAGAAATATCATCATGAAGGTGCTTTCACCGCACCGGATGCAAGGGTTCTCGTGGTAGATGACAATGCCATGAACCGCAAGGTGTTCAGAAGCCTTCTCAAGATCACGCAGATACAGGTAAGCGAGGCAGGAGGAGGCGCGGAGGCACTGGAACTTGCGGAGAATGAAGCATATGATATTGTCTTCATGGATCATATGATGCCGGATATGGACGGCGTTGAGACAATGAAGCGGATGAGAAAAATCAGCGGATATGATAAGATACCTATATATGTGCTGACGGCGAATGCGGTCACGGGGGCAAAGGAGCAGTATTTGGAGGCGGGATTTGACGGTTTCATTTCCAAGCCGATAGTGTCCGAGATGCTTGAGCAGGCACTAAGGGAGACGCTTCCTGATGAGATGCTTAAACCGCTGGACGAAAGCAGTTTACATAACTCGAGTTCGGCGGGAGCAGGTCCAGCACTTCCGGAGGATATGCCGGGCATAGACGGTGTTGACTGGAACTACGCATGGCTCCATCTGCCCGATATGGAGCTTCTGGAGTCTACTGTCGGGGAGTTCTACGACGTGCTCGTCCTGCAGGCTGATAAGCTGGATAAGATGTGGGATGAAGTGAGGTCAGGGCTGACAGGAGACGGTGGACTTGATGAGGCTCTTGAAGCTTATCGTATCCAGGTACATGGCATGAAGAGCGCTGCGGCAACGATCGGTATAGTGCCGCTTGCGGGCATGGCAAAAATGCTTGAGTTTGCGGCAAGGGATGGCGATACTGATACCATGGTATCAATGCACGGCGTGTTTATCAGCGAATGGAGATCCTACGGCGATAAGCTGAAAGGGGTCTTTGGCCTGGGTGAGGATGACGCAGAGGCAGGTAATAAGGAAACGGCGGACTCTGACATGCTTTGTGCCATGATGGATATGCTGGGACAGGCTATGGAGGATTTTGACGTAGACGCTGCAGATGATATTATAGAGAAGATGAAGTCATATAAATACGAGCCTGAAATTGAGGAGCTGATAAAGAGTCTTACGGCAGCGGTCAAGGATCTTGACCAGGATGAGGCTGAGAGTATAATGGGCCGGATCAAAGAGCAGATGTCCGGGGAGTAGGAAAAAGCTATGGCTATGAAAAAGATATTGATGATAGGCAAGATGAACGAGCTGACAAAGGATGTGAATGACTTCTTAAGCAAGTATTTCAGGATCCAGCTTAGTATGGAAAATCCGCAGACGGCTCTTGGCATGGTTAAAGTTATTGAGCCGGATCTTGTACTGATAAGTCTTGTCGGACTTTATGATGTAAATACGGTGCTTTTCGGACGTCTTCAGAAAGAATTTCCGGAGATTCCCGTGCTTACCATCGGTACGGAACGTGAGCAGCAGGATGTGCTCTCATTCTACGAGGGGCGGCAGTTTGAAAATCTGATCCGACCGATAGAGAATTCGGACATATTTTCCGCCATATGCAGGCGCCTTAACTTAAACGAACAGAGTGTGAGAGAGGGCGCGGCTGTCAATGAGGACGGAAGGAAAAAAGTCCTTGTTGTAGATGACAACGCGACAACACTGCGAAGCATCAAAGGGATGCTTGAGGAGAAATATAATATCATGCTTGCAAATTCCGGGATGAAAGCTATGACATCGATAGGAAAGAACAGGCCTGATGCGATTCTACTTGATTATGAAATGCCGGTGTGTGACGGCAAGCAGACACTTGAGATGATAAGGGCGGACGAGGATCTCACGACGATTCCGGTCATCTTTTTGACGGGAGTCAATGACAGGGCTCATATTCAGGCTGTGCTGAAGCTTAGGCCTTCGGGGTATCTGCTGAAGCCGGCAGTACCTGAAAAGCTGATAGCCGCGATAGAGGAGGCTCTTCAGGGAGCGGATAAGAAATAAAAGAATAAATTCCGGGGGGACAATTCATGGATGATAAAAAGGGCATTCCAGAGGCAAGCAAAAAACGTCTTGATTCTCTGTTTGAGGCGTTTGCCATAGTGGCGGAGGGAACCTACGTATATCTTTGCAATATGAGATATGATTACTCAAGGTGGTCAAAGACCGCAGTCGATTCTTTTGGCCTGCCTTCCGAGTATATGTATGGCGCGGGTGACATCTGGGAGGATCATATACATCCCGAAGACCGCGCGGCTTATCATGCAGGGATAGATGATGTTTTTTCGGGGAATGCTGCCGGACATGATATGCAGTACAGAGCCCGGAGAACCAACGGGCAATATGATGTCTGCACCTGCCGAGGGGTCGTGATAAAGGACGAGAACGGTGTGCCGGAGTATTTTGGTGGCGTGATCAGGAATCACGGCATACAGGGTCATATGGACACGATGACCGGACTGAGGAATCAGTACGGATTTTTCGAGGATCTGAGGTCGAACCTCGTGCGGCATAACGAGATCCGCATATGCATTCTGGGGATAGGCAAATTTACTGAGATCAACGAGGTCTACGGGTATGAGTTTGGAAACAGCATATTGCAGAAATTCGGCAGATATTTATTTGAGCATGTAGGAAACGAGGGAAGCGCGTACAGGCTCGACGGCACCAAATTTGCGGTGATAAGCAATACCCATACTCCGAAGGAAATGGAGAAGAAGTATGAAGATCTGAGGAATCATTTCAGAAATGGGTTTGCGGTTGAGGGAAAGACGATAGTTCTCGAACTGAATGCAGGACTGCTAAAACTCGATAATTTTGACATTGACGAGCAGACCATATATGCCTGTCTGAATTTTGCCTATGGAGAATCAAAGATACGCAGGCAGGGCGATCTGGTGGAATTTTATAATGATATAACCCAGGAGAATATGCACAGGATAGAGAAGCTTCATGAAATAAGGGCTTCGATAACGCAGGGCTATAAGGGATTCTATCTTATGTATCAGCCGGTCGTGGATGCTGACAGAGAGTGCCTTATCGGAGCGGAGGCGCTTCTTCGCTGGAGAAGCAAAGATTTCTCCATGGTTCCGCCTGATGATTTTATCCCTGTGCTTGAAAGAGATCCGCTGTTCCCGGAGCTCGGCCGGTGGATATTAAAAACAGCGCTTACTGATGCGGCCGGACTTCTGGAGAAGCATCCGAATTTTACTATAAATGTGAATCTTTCCTATA
>JAFUWM010000110.1 GCA_017483425.1 Lachnospiraceae bacterium
GTTGCCGAGAAATATCTCGGAATGAAGGTCATACAGAGAGAGGTTACCCTTAAGGAAGTAGAGGACGGAGCATTTAAGGAGTGCGGTCTTTGCGGTACGGCTGCGGTTATTTCACCTGTTGGCTGCATCAATGATCATGGTAAGGAGATCCGTTTCTCATCAGGAATGGATGAGATGGGTCCTACCCTCACTAAGCTCTATGATACACTTACAGGTATACAGATGGGAAGGATCGAGGCTCCCGAGGGCTGGATATTCGAGATAAAGTAAGTGTTTTTTAATGATTTTTATAAGGATCGTGTCTGATGGCACGATCCTTTATTAACCGGATCTGAGATCCGGCTGGTTATGAGAAGGAAAAAGGGGATCAACTACAATCTGATATACGCTGTGCTTGCCGTGGTGGGGATAATTGTCACTGTCATGGCTTCTTTGAATCCCTATGAGAGGAATGTTCATCTGATCCAAAACGGAGCAGTTGATTATAACAGCGGCTGGGAATACAAAAACAACCGCATAGAGTCATACGACATTTGCAATCTGCCTTTAAATCTTGACAAGGATACCTACAGGGATATAACGGTAAGGAAGCTTCTGGGAGAAGAGAGCAAGGACGGGACATATCTAATGTACCGCTCGAAGCATTCCGAAAACCATGTCTATATCGGTACACGGGAAATATATACTTTCGGGGATCATCAGTCGGCGCTTTTTCCGCTTCCGGGTTCCGTATGGGTGCTGATCCCTCTGCATGACAGCTATCAGGGGCAGTATCTTACCATATATCTTCACAGGATCGAAACGAAATACGGCGGCAGGATGGAGGGAGTCGTGATCGGCGACCGGGCAGATATGCTTGAGAAGCTTCTGACTGAAAACCTTGTCGGGATAGTATCATGCTTTATCATAGCCTTTGCCTCCATAGTTCTGTTTCTTCTGGGATTCATTGAGCTTCGCATGGTCAGGACCCATAACCTTTTTTATCTTGCCGTATTTTCCGCTGTGGTATTCATATGGTCGATGAATGAGACTCACTGTTCACAGCTCTTTTTCGGCAATATGGAGACGGTATCGATACTGACCTATGAAGCGATAGCGTTTCTTCCGATGCCGCTGATCTTATATTACAGAAACAGCCGTCACAGGGTAATAAGGGATATCAGCGAAAGGATAGCCATAGTTCCCGTAATAAACTTTATAATACTGAACTCATTCCATTTTCTGGGGATCGCTGATATGTCCGAGATACTTATACTTACGCATATCACGATCTTTATAGTCGGAGGTGCCATAGCCATAGCGAATCTAAGAGCCGGTGTCATGAGCGGCAGGGGCAGGGATTCCGCGTTTCCCGAGCTTGGCGCGATCGGGCTTGTGATACTTGTTATATCCGTTTTTATTGACATAGGACATTATTACATTTCAAGCTTTGTTGACGCTTCAAGGTATTCGCGCATAGGATTGCTCGTGTTTGTAATATTGCTTGCGATTGACTCGATGTTTTTATCCTTAAATGACGAGATTGATGTAAGGAAGGCCGAGGTTTATAAATCACTTGCTTTCACTGACAGTCTTACGGGTCTCGGAAACAGGCAGGCTTATGAGCAGGAGATCGAAAAGATTGATGAAAGGGAAGAGCTTCTTGAGCATCTCGTAATCGGGATACTGGATCTTAATAATCTTAAAAGGACCAATGACGCAAAGGGTCATGCGGAGGGGGATCGCTATATCATATCAAGCTCTGATTTCGTGCAGAAGTATTTCGGCAGGATAGCCAAAATATTCCGTACGGGAGGGGATGAATTCGCTGTTGTCTTTACCGGACATGACAGCGATGTATACTTTGAGACGGAAGCCAATATGTTTGACGACATCATGAGAGACGGCAGACAGGATATTAACTTTGCGTATGGCTCCGCCATATATAATCATATTACAGACAGAACCGCGACGGATACAATAAGGCGCGCCGAAGCAAAGATGTATGATTCCAAGAGAAAATACAAGCATAAGGCAGGAGACGTATGAAGCCTGTATATGTCTGCATTCTTGTCGCGGTGCTTGCCACATGCGATTATTTTTTATTCAGGGAGTATGAACTGGTATGGCCTTTTTTCTGGATGCCGTATGCAGTTCTTTTTTTGATTTTTATGGTAAAGAACATAAAGAATAAAAGTCTTAATAAACTATCGTTTGCGGTATATGCTTTTGTGATCATACCTGTCTTTTCGGGGCTTATAATGAGTCTTGCATGGATGGCAAAGATAAATTTCTGGGGAGAGCAGGCAGCATTTCTATTTAAGTAGGGAGCGGCTAAAATTGTGCCCGGCTGATCCGGCAAAACACAACATATGGTATACCACTAAAAAATAAAAGTTTTTTTCATTTTTATGAAAAGGACTTTTTATTTTTTTGTCGTAATTAGATAAAGCGAGACTTAAAAATGACTATAAGAGAAACTATCGAGGAAATTGAAAAAAAGACCCTGAGTCCATATGCGGCATTCTCCTCAGAGTCCAGGGGCAGGGAAAGATACGAACCGGAAGATGACTTAAGACCTGTTTTTCAAAGAGACAGGGATCGCATACTGCATTCCAAATCTTTCAGAAGATTAAAGGATAAGACCCAGGTCTTTCTGACACCTCAGGGCGATCATTACAGAACGAGACTTATCCATACGTTAGAGGTCTCCCAGAATGCCCGCACCATAGCCAAGGCTTTACGGCTCAACGAGGATCTCGCGGAAGCCATAGCTTTAGGACATGATCTGGGGCATACCCCGTTCGGTCACGCGGAAGAGAGGGCTCTTAGCAAGGTATGTTCTCTTGGGTTTGAGCATTCGGAGCAGTCTTTAAGGGTCGTTGATGTCCTTGAAAAAGATATGACAGGCCTTAATCTTACGTTTGAAGTAAGAGACGGGATATTAAACCACAGAACCTCGGGGAATCCGGCGACACTGGAGGGGAAGATAGTCCAGCTTTCCGATAAGATCGCATATATGCACCACGATATGGATGATGCCATAAGAGCCGGTATATTAGCGGATGACAGCGTGCCGAAGCATATAGGAGACATCGCGGGATACAAAACCGCCGAAAGGCTTGATTATTTCATACATGATATTATCACGGAGAGTATAGGAAAGAATGACATTCAAATGTCTGAGCCCGCAGCGGGAGCAATGAAGGATCTCAGGGAGTGGATGTTTAAGAGCGTATACACGAACCCTAAAGCAAATAGCGAGGAGGGAAAGGCCGAGAGCCTGATAGAATCGCTGTATATGTATTTTTTTAACAGACCGGACAGGCTTCCCATGGAATACCGGCAGCTCATGCTTGATACTGGCGATCCGCTGGAGAGAATAGTATGCGATTATATTTCCTCAATGACAGACAGGTATGCGATAGGCATCTATTCTGATCTTTTCATACCTACGTCGTGGTCGGTCAAGTAAGACATGCCAAGATATAAAGACGAATTGCTTGAAGAAATACGCTCCAGAAATGACATTGTGGACGTCATAGGGAATGTGGTCAAGCTTAAAAGGAGCGGGGCAAATTACTTTGGCCTTTGTCCTTTTCACAGCGAGAAGACGGGCTCCTTTTCCGTGAACCGGGAAAAGCAGATGTTTTATTGCTTTGGATGCGGTACCGGCGGGAATGTCATAAGCTTTGTGATGGACTATGAAAATTACAGCTTTAATGAAGCCGTTAAATACCTCGCGGAAAGAGCAGGGATAAATCTTCCTGATTATGAGGAGACTCCCGAAGAAAAAAAGATGGCTTCGTTTAAGAGCAGTGTGATGGACTGTCTGAAAAGCGCCGCGATCTACTATTATAAAAAGCTATACAGCAATGAAGGCAGGACAGGGCTTGAGTATCTGAAAAAAAGAGGGTTAAGCGATGATATGATCAGATCTTTCGGCCTCGGTTACTCAGGTAAGGGATTTGATCATACCGTAAACTACCTTAAAGAAAAGGGCTTCAGTGAGAAGGTGATCGATGCGGCGGGGCTTTGCACTATATCCGAGAAGCATGGTATGACAGACAGGTTTTTTAACCGTGTCATGTTTCCGATAATGGATATAAACAACAAGGTGATAGGCTTCGGCGGCAGAGTAATGGGTGAAGGACAGCCTAAATATCTTAACTCGCCGGAGACGATAGTCTTTGATAAAAGCCATAATATGTACGGGCTGAATGTCGCGAGGCGTTCCAGAAAGCCATACAGGATAGTGTGTGAGGGATATATGGATGTGATCTCCATGCATCAGGCAGGCTTTACCGAGGCTGTGGCTTCCCTGGGTACCGCCTTTACTGCCGGGCACGCTAATCTTTTAAGGCGATATACGAAGGACGTAATACTTACGTATGATTCGGATGATGCCGGCAAAAAGGCCGCGGTAAGGGCGATTCCCATATGCCGTTCGGCAAACCTTACGTCAAAGGTCATGAACCTTGAGCCGTATAAGGATCCGGATGAGTTTATAAAAGCGCTTGGAGCCGATGAGTTTCAAAAAAGGATCTCGGAAGCGGAGAATTCGTTCTTTTTTGAATTACGATACGCAGAGGGATCATTTGATATGTCAGACCCGGAGGGAAGAACCGCTTTTTCCGCCGAGGCCGCAAAAAAGCTGGCGGCGATAGATGATGAGCTTGCAAGGGATAATTATATATCCGCTGTAGCATCAAAGTATACGATAAGGGAAGACGCGTTAAGAAGGGCGGTAGCGCTGGCCTTTGAAAGAGGCGGGGATACAAAGTCCTACGAATTTACGGAAAAGGCATCAGCTCCCGTAAAGGATAAAGATACCGTAAATGATAAAGCGGAGCGGCATCTGCTCACATGGATGACAAATGAGAAGGCGGTATTTGAAGCTGTAAAGGAATATCTTAAGCCGGAGGATTTTCCCGAGGGAACGATCAGGGAGATGGCGAAAAAAATATATGAAGGCTATGAGAATGGCAGCTTTAATCCTGCCGGTATCCTGACAGATTTCGCTTATGAGGATAACGCGAAAGAAGCGGCTTCAATTATCAATACAGAGCTTGATGCGATAGATACGACTGAGGATCGTGAGAAAGCCCTGACAGATCTCGTGATAAGAGTAAAAAAGAATGCGCTTTACAGAAACAAAAATCAGGATGACACTTCCGACCCCTTAAAAAAGGCAAAGGAAGAAAAAAAGGCGCTTGCATCGTTAAAAAGCATGAAGATAAAAATTTAAGGAATTTTTCACTTAAGGAGGCAACATGGAAGAAAACGAAGAAAAGCTGGATGAAAAATTTGAAGAAAAGCTTAAAGGCATCGTAGAGACAGGCCGAAAAAAAGAGAATGTACTTGAAAGCCAGGAGATCATAGAGTATTTCAAGGGCGTCGATCTGAGTGAGGATGATTATGACCGTATCTGGGAGACCTTGGAAAAGAACGGTATAGATGTCTTAAAGATGACACCTCCATCAGAGGATGATCTGGATGTTGATGATGATATTCCTCCGGAAGAGATCGATAATGAAGAAGAGGTTGACGTGGAAAATGTCGATCTTTCTATCCCGGAAACAGTATCCATCGAAGACCCTGTGAGGATGTACCTGAAAGAGATCGGTAAGGTTCCTCTTTTATCCGCTGAGGAGGAAGTCGAGCTCGCAAAGAGAATGGAGCTCGGGGATCAGGACGCGAAAAACAAGCTTGCGGAAGCAAACCTAAGACTTGTCGTCTCCATAGCAAAAAGGTATGTCGGACGCGGAATGCTGTTTCTTGATCTTATTCAGGAAGGCAATCTGGGTCTTATTAAAGCAGTCGAGAAATTTGACTACAGAAAAGGCTATAAATTCTCGACATATGCCACATGGTGGATAAGACAGGCCATTACCCGCGCCATAGCAGATCAGGCAAGGACAATCCGCATCCCCGTGCATATGGTTGAGACTATAAACAAATTGAACCGTGTATCGAGGCAGCTCCTTCAGGAGATAGGACGGGAGCCGACCCCGGAGGAAATAGCCGGGGAGATGAACATTCCGGTCGAGAAAGTAAGGGAGATATTAAAGATATCAGTCGAGCCTGTTTCGCTGGAAACACCCATAGGAGAGGAAGAGGACTCGCATCTTGAGGATTTTATAGAGGATGATCAGGTTCCGGTGCCTGCCGATGCCGCCGCGTTTGAACTCTTAAAGGAGCAGTTAAACGAGGTGCTCGATACGCTTACGGAAAGAGAGCAGAAGGTTTTGAGGCTCAGATTCGGTCTTGATGACGGGAAGGCCAGAACACTTGAGGAAGTGGGAAGAAAGTTCAACGTGACCCGTGAGAGGATAAGGCAGATCGAAGCAAAGGCATTAAGGAAGCTGAGACACCCCTCAAGATCCCGTAAATTAAAGGATTATCTCGAGTGATAAAGCTCTCAAAAAGATTAAAGGCCATAGCCGATATGGTTCCTTTGTGCGATACCTTTACGGATATAGGAACAGATCATGGCTATCTGCCGGTTTATCTTTTATTAAATAATATATGCAATAAGGCGTATGCTTCGGATATCAAAAAGGGACCGCTGATGAGAGCAAAAGAGAACGCGGAGAGATACGGTATAGGATCTGACAGGATCCGGTTCGTATTGTCTGACGGACTTGACCGCATAGACTGTCCGTTAAATGGCCGCAATGTGCTTTCAATGACCGGAATGGGAGGAAAAACCATAGCGGATATTCTGATCCGGGGGAGAGAAAAGGCTCTTAAATACAGTGAATTAATCCTGTCTCCCCACACGAAGCAGGCGGAGCTTAGAAGATATCTGTCAGAAAACGGATACAGGATAATAGAAGAGAAGCATCTTGTCGATGAAGCAAAGCTCTATGTGATAATAAAAGCCGTTTTTTCGGGTTTTTCCGAAAGCGAAGAGTATAGCGATATTTACTACAGCTTCGGGGACTATATCGATGAAGCGCTGACAGATGAAGAAGTCAGAGAGGAATATATACGTCAATATCTGGAAATAAGAGAGCTTTTATCAAACAATAACTCGCTTCCGCAAAAAAGACTACAGGAGCTATCGGACAAAGAAAAACAGTATAAAGAGGTATTGGGATTTGAAACTTAAGGACATTACAGGGACATTAAATGAGCTGGCACCGATCCAGTATTCAGAGAACTGGGATAATCCGGGGCTTTTGATCGGAGATGAAGAAAAAGACATAAAAAAAGTCTATATTACGCTTGACGCTACAAGTGATGTAATTGAGGCAGCGCATGATATGGGAGCGGATCTTATTCTCACGCATCATCCGCTTATTTTTCATCCGGTGAGGAGAGTTTCGAGCGATGACCATGTAGGAAAAAGGATAATGCGGATCATATCCTATGGCATGTCTCTTTTTACGATGCATACGGATTTTGATGTGACCTGCATGGGAACGGAGGCGGCCTCCATGCTTGATCTCATAGAGATAAAGATACTTGAGCCTGCTTTTGGAGAAGAGATAGGTCTTGGCGCCATGGGATATTTAAAAGAGGATCTTACCCTTGGGGAGCTTGCGG
Organism: Lachnospiraceae bacterium; assembly: GCA_017483425.1. Taxonomy (GTDB): domain Bacteria; phylum Bacillota; class Clostridia; order Lachnospirales; family Lachnospiraceae; genus NK4A144. Next base: position 7,531 of record JAFUWM010000110.1, read on the forward strand.
AAAAGACGAAGCAGAGCTTTGACGTGGATCAGGTTACGGTATACGGGGATCTTAATGACACGATAGTAAAGGTAGCCGTACTTCCTGGTTCGGGTTCATCAGGGATAAATGCGGCCTGTATAGAGGGCTGTGACGTACTTATCACGGGAGACATCGGACACCATGACGGAACGGACGCGTTGGAAAAAGGGATCAATATAATAGACGCGGGACACTATGGCATAGAAAAGCTTTTTATCGGATACATGAAGCTGTATCTGAATAAGACACTGCCGGAGCTTACAATAATAGGGGATAAAGCACAAAAAACATATACTATTGTATAAGGGGGTAGGATAATGCCGGAAATGATAAAAGTGATACACAGGGGGAAAGAATATGAGTACCCTGCGGGAACAAAATATGCGGAGATAGCCCGGGATTTCCAGCCGGAATATGACTATACGATAGTTCTCGCAAATGTAAATAACAAGTTGAGAGAGCTTTTTCATGTGCTGCATGAGGACTGCACCATAGAGTTTGAAGATCTCACCGGAAGCTCTGCCCATAAAGCCTACAAAAGATCTGCGTCGCTTCTTTTAATCAAGGCCTTTTATGATGTAGTGGGCAGGGAGTGTATTGATAAATTCAAGATTGATTTTTCGATAGGCGCGGCATATTACTGCTCTTACGAGGGAAAGGTACCGCTTACGGATGACATCGTCTCCCGGGTAAAGGAGAGGATGAAGCAGCTGGTAGATGAGGATATTCCCATCAAAAAAACCGCAAGTACACTGGGTAAAGTAAAGGAGATATTCAATGAGCTCGGAATGACTGATAAGGAAAGGCTGCTTAAATACAGACGTTCCGACAGGATAAACATTTATTCGCTTGACGGTTATCAGGATTATTTCTATGGATATATGGTTCCAAGCTGCGGATATATAAAGCACTTTGATCTTTTTAAGTATGATGATGGCCTTATGCTTCAGCTTCCAGAGAGAAATGCGCCGGATGTTGTTCCGCCTTTTAAGGACAGTCCCAAGCTTTTTACGACCATGAACGACGCCGTGAAATGGGGTCATATGATGGAGATAGATACGGTGGGAGATCTGAATGACGCGATATCAGAGGGCTTGATGAATGAGGTGATACTTGTTCAGGAAGCCCTTATGGAAAGCCGTATCGCTGAGATCGCGAAAGATATCGAAAACCGTGGAGATGTAAAGTTTGTAATGATAGCCGGACCGTCATCTTCAGGCAAGACGACTTTTTCCCACAGGCTTTCTATCGAGCTTAGAGCGCACGGGATGAGGCCTCATCCGATCGAGATCGACAATTATTTCAAAAACCGTGAGGATACTCCGAAGGACGAAAACGGAAATTACGACTTTGAATGTCTGGAGGCCATTGATGTAGAGGGCTTTAATAAAGATATGAACGCGCTGCTCGCGGGTGAGACCGTGGAGCTTCCGAGGTTTAATTTCAAGGTCGGAGCGAGGGAATACAAAGGAGATTATCTGACGCTTGACGAGTCGGATATCCTTGTATGCGAGGGCATCCACGGCCTTAATGACGAGCTCTCACATACGCTTCCTAAAGAATCAAAATACAAGATATATATAAGCGCCCTGACTTCGCTCAAGGTAGATGAGCACAACCGCGTGCCTACGACGGATGTAAGGCTTATGAGGAGGATGGTAAGGGATTACTATACAAGAGGCTCCTCGGTATCAAGGACGCTTGGAATGTGGCTTTCCGTAAGGCGCGGCGAGGAGAAGTATATCTTTCCGTTCCAGGAGAGCGCGGACGCAATGTTCAATTCCGCTCATATCTATGAAATATCGGCGCTGAAGACGTTTGTCGAGCCGCTTCTTTTCGGAGTGGAGCCGGATGATCCGGGGTATCAGGAGGCGAAGAGGCTTTTGAAATTCCTGCAGTACTTCCTTGCGATCGACACTTCGGGAATACCGCACAATTCAATAATAAGAGAGTTCATCGGAGGATCGATATTCTGAAATCCCTTGCTTCTGGTGATTTTTTATGTACTGTGATAGAATATAACGTCAAGTGAGCCGGATGATGGCGACGCAGCCGGTATCGGCTGCGCCGAGGAAAGTCCGGGCTCCACAGGGCAGGATAACGGATAACGTCCGCCCGGGGTGACCCGCGGGAAAGCGCAACAGAGAACAGACCGCCCGGTATAGCCGGGCAAGGGTGAAACGGCAGTGTAAGAGACTACCGCGTCTCTGGTAACAGAGATGGCACGGCAAGCCCTATCCGGAGCAAGATCAAACAGGGGACTACAGGTCTGCCCGGCCTGTCTCCAGGTAGATCGCTTGAGCCATGCGGCAACGCATGGCCTAGATAGATCATCATCATCGTGAAAACGATACATAACCCGGCTTACAGGCTCACTTGATATTTGCGCAGCATTACAGCTGCGCGTGATATTATTACAGCGATTATTGTTTTATTTATAAAAGGAGATTACCATGGATTATCTTGAATCACTTGGCGTCAGAGCACGAAGAGCTTCGGAAGTGCTGTCAAGACTCGATCCTGCATCTAAGAATCTGGGCCTGAGAGCGGCTGCGGAGTCACTTGAAAAAAACGCTGATGAAATTCTTTCCGCTAATAAGATCGATATCGCAAATGCCCGTGAGAAAGGTACAAGCGAGGCTTTAATTGACAGACTCACGCTTACGAAAGAACGTATAGACCAGATGGCTGAGGGCATCATACAGGTATCGGAGCTTAAAGATCCGGTAGGAGAAGTCCTTGAAACCATAGTCCGTCCTAATGGCCTGCATATTGATAAAGTCTCGGTTCCCATGGGGGTAATTGGTATCATATATGAATCAAGGCCGAATGTCACAGCCGACGCTTTCGCGCTCTGCTTCAAGTCCGGAAACGCTACTATTCTCCGCGGCGGCTCGGACGCGATCAATTCCAACAGAGCAATAGTTAATTACATAAGAGACGCTTTGGAAAACGAAAAACTCCCTGATGACGTTATACTGATAATTACGGATACTTCAAGGGAAGTCGCCACTGAATTCATGAAGCTGAACCAATACGTTGATCTTTTATTCCCCAGAGGCGGAGCGGGACTTATACAGAGTGTAGTGGAGAATGCCACGGTACCTGTTATCGAGACAGGGGTCGGAAACTGCCATATCTATGTGGATGAGAGCGCGGATATCGATATGGCGGTGAATATAATCGACAATGCAAAAACGCAGCGTTTCGGCGTGTGCAACGCTGCCGAGTCTTTAGTTATACACAGAGGTATCGCAAAAGAGGTGATACCCGCCATATATGAAAGATTGTCCTCAAAGAATGTCGAGATGAGGGGAGCGGATGACGTAAGAGAGATAACCGGTGGCATAGCATCCGCTACGGAAGAGGATTACGCGAGGGAGTATCTGGGACCCTATATATCCGTGAAGCTTGTGGATAACATTGACCATGCCATAGAGCATATAAATATTTATTCTACGCATCATTCCGAAGCGATCATCACAGAAGACAGTGAAAATGCCGAAAAGTTCCTGAATGAGATCGATTCGGCCTGTGTGTACTGGAACGCTTCAACAAGATTTACGGACGGATATGAGTTCGGCTTCGGTTCTGAGATCGGAATAAGCACACAGAAGCTTCACGCAAGAGGACCCATGGGGCTTAAGGCTCTGACATCATATAAATATCAGATAAAAGGAAACGGACAGATACGGCAATAACATAAAACAATAACGAACGGAGGATAAGTATGCGGCATTTAATGACACCGCTCGATCTTAGTGTCGGGGAGCTTGACGCTCTTATGGATACGGCCGGGGATATCAAGTTACATCCCGAAAAGTACGCCCATACCTGTGACGGGAGGATACTGGCGGCACTATTCTATGAGCCGAGCACAAGGACCAGACTTTCTTTTGAAGCGGCAATGCTCAGACTTGGCGGGAGGACAATGGGCTTTGCGGAAGCGACCTCCTCATCGGCGGCCAAGGGTGAGAGTGTGGCGGATACGATAAGGGTCGTTTCATGCTTTGCCGATATTGCCGCCATGAGACATTTCAAAGAGGGTGCGCCTATGGTTGCGGCACAGTTTTCAAAGATTCCCGTAATAAACGCCGGTGACGGCGGACACCAGCATCCGACCCAGACTCTTACAGATCTCGTAACCATCAGGTCTTCAAAAGGCCGTCTTGATTCCATGAAAATTGGCATGTGCGGAGATTTAAAATTCGGACGCACCGTTCATTCCCTTATCAGGGCGCTTTTAAGATACGAAAATATCAGCTTTGTATTTATATCCCCCGGAGAATTAAAGCTTCCCGATTATATGATAGAGGAGCTTAAAGCGCATCCGGATGTCAGCTATAAAGAGGTAACCCGGCTTGAAGACGCGCTGCCCGAGCTTGATGTCCTTTACATGACAAGGGTTCAGAGAGAGAGATTTTTTAATGAAGAGGATTATGTAAGGCTTAAGGATTACTATATATTAGACAGCCGGAAAATGGAGCTTGCCGGGGATGATATGATAGTGCTTCATCCTCTGCCGAGGGTCAATGAGATAGCAGTTGAGGTTGATAATGATCCCAGAGCCAGGTACTTTGAACAGGTACAGAACGGCATGTATATAAGAATGGCTCTGATATTGATGCTGCTTGGAATCGAGGTATAGCTTATGTCAGAAAAAATAAAATACAAATTAAATGTAGGCAAGATAGATGAGGGATTTGTCATCGATCATATTAGACCCGGACGGGGACTCATGCTGTATCATGATATGGGGCTTAACAAGCTTGATTGCTCTGTCGCCATAATCCAGAATGCTTCCTCAAAAAAAATGGGCAAAAAAGATATCATCAAGGTAGAAACGTCCATAGATAATTTTAATCTTGATATCATAAGTCTTCTGGATCATAACGCTACTATCGATGTCATAAAGGACGGGGAGATAATAGACAAACCGACTCTTCCTTTGCCGAAAGAGGTAAGGAATATCATTAAATGCAAGAATCCAAGGTGCATTTCATCGATAGAGCAGGGACTTGACCAGATTTTCGTGCTGACGGATGCGGAGTCTGCTACATAGAGGTGCAAGTATTGTGAGACAGAATATGATAATAAATAAACCGTAAATTTCAAAAAAAAATACTTCGAGTTAACATAATTATGTTTTGAAACAAATAGAAAAACCTAAATTTTATATGGTTTTTACGGTTCATGATTTTATGTATAATCATTACGTCTACCAATCACAAAATATTGACATTTCAAATGCCATGGGGTTACAATATAGCTACTTGTAAAAAACCAATCCATTTTCAGGAGGAGAAGAAACAATGAAGAAGTTATCACTTATCTTGGTCACGCTGGCTATTACAATGCTGGCATCAGTGCCTGTTTTCGCAGGACCTTTAGAGGAGGTTGCAGCTGCAAGAGCAGAGCAGGAGAAGAGGCTTGCGGATTATGTTGCATATCAGGAGAGTCTTGCAGCATTCCAGGCAAGTGAGATCGCAAAGGGTCAGGCAGCTCTCGAGGCAGGCAAGGCAGCAGAGGCAGAGAACTTTGCACGTATAGCTGCGTTTCAGGCAAGCGAGATCGCAAAGGGGCAGGCAGCTCTCGAGGCAGGCAAGGCAGCAGAAGCGGCAAACTTCGCTCGCATAGCTGAGTTCCAGGCAGGCGAGATCGCAAAGGGCAAGGCAGCAGCAGAGGCAGGCAAGGCAGCAGAAGCAGCAAACTTCGCTCGTATCGCTGAGTTCCAGGCAGGCGAGATCGCAAAGGGCAAGGCAGCAGCTGAGGCTGGTAAGGCAGCAGAAGCAGAGAACTTTGCACGTATAGCAGCA
>JAFUWM010000111.1 GCA_017483425.1 Lachnospiraceae bacterium
GCCGATATCAGCGTATCATTATCCATATCTTTTTCGGGCAGTACTTTACTGTATCCATTTTTTGCAAAAGCTTCGGCGTTTAATATCTGGTCTCCCCGCGAACCGTCGGTACTGAGCGGTATGAGCAGATTGGGCTTTTTCAGTGCCAGCAGTTCAAATATAGCGTTGGAACCGGCCCTTGAAACAACAACGTCTGCCAGAGCATACAGATCTGCCAACTCCTCGGATATATATTCATACTGCATATATCCGGAAAGACGGCTAAGCGTCGGATCAAGCTTTCCTTTACCGCAAAGATGTATCACGTTATACTTCTCGACAAGCTGCGGCAGAACGGAACGTATAGCTTCGTTTACACGCTGCGCTCCCTGTGAGCCGCCTATTATCATGAGATAAGGATAATCTCCGGATCTCATATTTACAAAAGTCTTTGCTCTGTCCGCGTCTCCTTTCAGCAGCGAGAGGCGTATAGGAGAGCCTGTAAAAACGCCCTTTCCTGCGGGCAGCTTTGACAGGGTATCACTGAAGGAGCAGCAGATTTTACTTGCGGAGCCGTAAGAGAGCTTATTCGCAAGACCCGGCGTCATATCCGATTCGTGGATGACTACGGGTATACGCAGCATGGCAGCCGCCTTAACTACAGGCACGGACACAAAGCCGCCTTTTGAAAAAACTATATCCGGCGAAATGACACGTAATATATGCCATGCTTCCGCAAATCCCTTTATCACTCTGAAAGGATCCGTGAAGTTTTTTACATCAAAATATCTTCTGAGTTTGCCGGTAGCTATACCGTAATATCTCAATCCGGAAGATTCCACAAGCTCTTTTTCTATGCCGTTATAAGAGCCGATATAGGTTATGTCATATCCTGCTTCCTCAAGCGTCGGGACAAGCGCCAGATTAGGATAGCAGTGTCCGGCGGTGCCGCCTCCCGTGAGGACTATCTTTTTAGCCATGTGCGAGCAGCCTCTTATTCATTTAATGTTATATCCTCTACATTAACTCCCAAAGAAGAGAGCTTTGCCTTGGAAACTTTTATCTCATAGTCAAGATATGAATTTTCCTGTTTTCCGTTTTCCTGTTTTATTTTTTGCAAACGGGAATAGTTTTCGATCTCCATATATTCTATTTCCTGTGGTGTCATATCGTGTACCTCCCTCCATATAATCAGCCATGGGCATGATTGAAAAGATTCAGGAAATATTATAACATATATAAATGCAGGTGCACCAGTTCCTCGCTATACCATAGCAGGAGCTCAAAACATGCCAAAGGGCATGTTTTGTTATACCATAATATGGTTAAAAACAAGAAATATCCTTGAAAGGAGATATGCGATGTCAAAGGTTACATACGATTATTCAAAGGCTCTGAGTTTCATAAGTGAAGAGGAGGTTGAGCTTATACGTCCTCAGGTGGAGGCTGCGAAAGAGCTTCTGATTTCAAAAAAGGGCGCAGGCAATGATTTCCTGGGCTGGCTTGACCTGCCCGTCGATTATGACAAGGACGAGTATGACCGCATCAAGAAAGCGGCTGACAAGATACGGTGTGATTCGGCAGTTCTTCTTGTGATAGGTATCGGCGGCTCATATCTCGGAGCAAGGGCGACGATATAGTTCCTTAATCATAATTTCTTTAACTCGGTAGGCAGGGACAGGAGAAATGCCCCCGAGATTTACTTCCTTGGAAACAACATATCATCAACTTACATACACGATCTTATCGAAGTTATAGGAGACAGGGATTTCTCTATCAATATGATATCGAAATCCGGTACGACGACCGAGCCCGGAATATCTTTCCGTATATTCAAAGAGCTTCTGGAGAATAAATACGGAAAAGAAGAGGCTGCCCGCAGGATATATGCGACGACCGACGCCAAAAAGGGCGCTTTGAAGAGCCTTGCTGATGCAGAGGGCTATGAGGAGTTCGTGGTGCCCGATGACGTGGGTGGCAGGTTCTCGGTGCTTACAGCGGTCGGCCTGCTTCCGATAGCAGTAGCGGGCGCCGATATAGACGCACTGATGAAAGGCGCGGCAGAGGGTCGCGAATTTGCAAGGAATAACGACTTCAAGGAAAACGACGCCCTCAAGTACGCGGCGATAAGGAACATCCTCTACAGGAAAGGCAAGTCGGTCGAGATAGTTGCAAACTATGAGCCGTCGCTGCATTACGTATCGGAGTGGTGGAAGCAGCTCTACGGCGAGTCAGAGGGCAAGGATCAGAAGGGTATATTCCCGGCATCTGTTGACCTTACGACCGATCTTCACTCTATGGGACAGTTCATTCAGGACGGCGCGAGGATAATGTTTGAGACCGTCATTAACGTGGAAAAACCAAGACACGAGATCCTGATGAAAAAAGCGGATAATAATCTTGACGGTCTTGATTATCTCGCGGATAAGACTGTGGATTTCGCTAATAAATGCGCAATGAACGGTACGATACTCGCTCATACCGACGGGAATGTGCCGAACGCGGTCATAAATGTACCTGAGCAGACAGAGCAGTATCTGGGACAGCTTTTCTATATGTTTGAGTTTGCCTGCGGTGTTTCAGGTTACATGCTCGGCGTGAATCCTTTCAATCAGCCGGGAGTTGAGAGCTACAAGAAAAATATGTTCGCTCTCCTCGGCAAGCCCGGATACGAGGATAAGACCGAAGAACTCAGGGCAAGACTTTGATGCAGAGGATGAACAAGGAGCAAATATGAACATAGAGATAAAAAATGCTTATGCCCTGATCGACGGAAAGATCGACAGACACAACATTTATATTGAAAAGGATGCTATTACGGGAATAGATAAAATACCTGA